>PFHP01000028.1 GCA_002782365.1 Candidatus Kuenenbacteria bacterium CG_4_8_14_3_um_filter_39_15
CTTATTAAGGGGAGGTGTTCCCGACTTTATGTCGGGGACAGAGGGGTATGAATATTAATAAATTTTTACCACCCCGCTCCGACGTCGCTTCACTCGTCGGAGCACCCCTCCTTTAAAAGGAGGGGAGATTAAATTTATGAATAATTATAAGATTACAAATATTCTTGATAAAGTATTGCAGTGGGTGTTGATTGCCGTGACTGTAACACCCTTGATTTTTTATAAATATTTTTATTATCCTTTTATCACCGGCAAGGTTTTATTTTTTAGAGTGCTGGTTTTGCTTGGCTTATTAGCGTGGGTTGTTTTGGTATTTTTAAAAAAGAGAATTAAATTTTGTACTTCGCCCATTTGGCGGGTTTTTTTGCTTTTAGTGATGATTATGTTTTTAGCCGCTATTTTTGGGGTGAATTTTACCAGAAGCTTTTGGGGTAACATTGAGCGGGCAGAAGGCGTGGTGTTTTGGCTGTTTTTATTGATTTATTTTTCTTTGCTTTTGTATGCTTTGAAAGACATTAAGATGTGGCGCTGGTTTTTTAGAATAAGTTTAGCTGTGGGAATTATTGTGATTGGTTATGGATTATTGCAGGATTTTGGACTATTGTCTGCCATATCTACCACTGGTTCTAGAGTATCATCTACATTGGGCAATCCGGCGTATATGGGCAGTTATGTCCTGATGCACTTTTTTATTGCTTTATATTTGATTATTAAAGATCGGCCAATGGGCTGGAAGATTTTTTACGGCATAGCTATTGCCTTGAATTTATGGGCAATATTTTTAACCCAGACAAGAGGGGCGGTCATCGGGCTGTTGCTAGGATTGTTGGTTTGGGGAGGCTTGAGCGTATTTAGAGGCAAAAACAGGCAGATAAAAAAGTTAGGCGCTGTCGGGCTTGTCAGCCTTATAATTTTAAGTTTGGGAGCTTATTTTTTAAGAAATACAAATTTGATTCAAAGTAATGATACTTTGAAGCGAGTAACAAGTATTTCGCTTGAAAGCTATACTGTTCAGACCCGCCTGGCTGCTTGGCGGACTTCACTGGAAGCTTTTAAAACTAGGCCGATTTTGGGCTGGGGGCCGGAAAATTATGGCTATGCCTTTAGCAAGTATTTTCCGCCGGAGATTTATGTGGAGAGCGGGTCGCGCATTTGGTTTGACAAAGCGCACAATGTGTTTTTTGAGTTTTTAGTCACGACCGGCGTCAGCGGAGTAGTTTTATATTTTGGCCTTATATTTTTAGCGATTTATTATTTATTCAGATCAAAAAGAATTTCAGTTGTCACCTCAAACATATTTATCGCTTTGTTGCTCGGGCATTTGACAGCCAATATGTTTGTTTTTGATTCGGTCAGCACTTATATTTTATGGCTGGCAGTGCTGGCGTTTATAATAAATATAGCTGGCAAAGGCGAAGAAAAAGAAATTGAATTTAAGTCAGGTTTTAAAATTATTTTATCTTTAGTTGTCATTTTATTGTTATATGTCAGTTATGTTACCGATGTGCTGGCTATGGGGCAAATAAGAAATCTGCTTTATGCCGAAGCATATGCCAGAGATGGGCAGACAGAAGAGTCATATAATTTTTATCTCAAGGCTTTGGAGAATAATAATTCTTTCACCCGTTTTGAAATCACCAGAGAATTGGCCGTGTTTGTCAGAAACAGTGCTGGCAGTCTGCCTAATTATCAAGCAGGGCCAATGTATGATAAGGCAATTGAAGAAGTAAAAAAAAGCATTGATATGGACCCGGAGGAAATTCGCCATTATTACAATTTAAGCCAGTTATATTTAAAATCATACAAAATTGATTCTAGCCGTTTGCAAAAGGTAATTGATTTGGGACCGAAAATGATTGAACTGGCGCCCAGAAGAGCGCATACTTATTATCAAATAGGCGAGGCTTACGTGCTGTTAAAAGAATATGATCAGGCGCTGGAGAATTTTCAAAAAGCAGTTGAACTAAATCCAAAAGTGATTGATACCTATGTTAATGTTTACGCCGTGGCGCTGTTAAAAGGCGATCAGCAGCTGGAAGAGACAACGCGGCAAAAAATGGAACTGGTTGAGCCTGATTTTTTTGAGCTGGAAAGCACCCTAGTGCGCTATTTGCCGCTGTATAAGAAAGCCGGCCGGGAAGATTTATTAGCGGCCGCCTTAGATAAATTGATTAAAATTAACCCTGAAAAAGTTGAATATACTTCAAGTTTAGCCATATTTTACGCGGAAAAGGGAGAAAATAAGAAAGCGGAGGAAGTCATCAAAACATTGTTAGGCCGGAATGCCGAATTGGATAAGCAGGTTGATGATTTTGTTAAGAAGATTTATAACAAGGAGTTTAAAAAATAAGAGATTTATATTGATATGATTTTTCCCATATATGGTATAATATAGTCAAGATTATCTACAGGGTAAAGGTGAAGAGAGCCTGTGGATAACTTAAGATTAGGCTAACAGGAGGTTTATGTTTTGCCTTAATACACATGCTCAACAGGAATTAATAGTTGAATTATATTTTTTTAAATAAAAAAGCATTTTTTAATGCTTATTTTTTATTATTAAAGGTCGATTTTTAAAATAAATATTGTGTTTATTGTTTTAAAGGTCTCAAAAAGATAAATAAATGCAAATTATATTTAATAGATAAAATAACAAATAATTTATTATTTTTTAATGGTGCACGTTAAAAAATAAATAAACTTTAACCAAATAAAAAAATTATGAAGAAATTTTATCATAAATTATTTAGAAGCACCCTCTCAACTATTTTAACCGTTGTTATTTCATGTTTAGCCATAGTTCTAGTGAGTTATGCGGCCACAACGATTAGCGCAAATATAGTTACTGGCGGGACATTAGCCGTCACAGGCCTTTCAACGTTTACTACTGCCACTTCTACTTCGGCTACTTCAACTGCTTATTTATATGTTGGTCCTGATTTTAGCGAAGACACTAATATGAATTTTACAGGCGGGGATTTAATGGTGGCCGATGCCCTTAATGTTGGCGGGGTGACTTATCTTGATGGAGCATTGCAGGCAACAAGCACCTCGTTATTTACTGGCGCGGCTAATTTTTACAGTACTGTTAATGTCACTGGACTTGCCACTTTTACCACAGCCACTTCTACTTCGGCTACTTCAACTGCTTATTTATATGTTGGCGCTGATGGCGCAGAGCCTCAAGGTTGGGATTTTAGCGGCGGAGATTTATTCGTTACCGGCGATGCTTATTTTAATAATAAAGCTACCAGTTCTGTGGCTTTCGCTGTTGGCTCTGGCACGATTAATAATCTTGATATGGCTGGCGGTGATCTTTATGTTCAAGGAGCCGCTGAATTTGATGGCACGTTATATGGCGCGGCCGCTACTTTTAGCGGTGTGTTAACTGCCTCTGGCGGTCTTGATACAGGCGGGGCGACTACTGATATCACTTTAAAGAATGACGAGACGATTGGCAATGCTACGAACAATGTTATCACTTTCTCCGGTACTACAATGGCTATGGCGACAACCACAGCTACTACTACGGTTGGCGTGTGGATCAGCGGACCGGCAGGCACAGCCACTTCAAGTCTTATTGTCGGCGGCGGAGCTGCTGGAGATGCCGTGAGCAATGCGACTGCTTCCGGGTGTATTCAGATGTATCGCGAAGGCGTTGCTTATCGCATTATGGTTGAAACAGTCGGCACTAGCGGTTTACGGGTTGAAGCTGGAACATGTAATTAGAAATATTAATTAATTAAGGAACCTTATGCCTATGAAAAAATTCAAGTATATTTTAGTCTTGGCTCTGCTTTTGGTTCCAGTTTCATCAATATCAGCGGCTAATGATGTGACTTTAGACGCGGCTATAAATATTGAGCTTACTAGTCCGGCAATGACCCTAGTTTTAGCTAGCGGTAGCACCTTTAGCACAATGACAGTTACTGCCAGCACAGTGGCCATTACTCTATCTGCTGGAGGAAGTATTACTTTAAGTTCAGTTGATGCCTATACTTTGACTAATGACAAAAGCGCTGATATAAGTTGTCCAGGGAGTGGCCAGAATTCAAGTGTTGCCTATAGCACAGCTGGTACCATTACTTTTACACCGACTACTGTTAAATGTTATGGTTCAAGCGGTTCAACCAGTGGTGGCACTGTGACCAGCAATCCTCCAAGTTCAGGCGGAGGCACACCGGCACCTCCTACCTCCCCAGCTAACGAAAGCACTGGCGCAGGAGAAATAACCTCCAATATTGGCGCTGGCGCAGCTGGCAATCTAGGCGCGGTAACAATTAAGGGCATAAACGCGCTGATGGGCAATGGCGCTACTGGCAGTTTTACCTTAAGTGGAGCAACTGGCGGCGCGACTGGCGGTCATAGTCTTAAAGTTCAGAATATTACCGGCAATCAGGCAACAATTACTGTTTCTTCAGAGGCGCTAGTCTTTACCTTAGTGGCTGGTAATTCAAAGAATGTGGATATTGACGGCGATGGCTATCGTGACGCGAAAGTAACACTTAACAGAATAGTTGACAGCAAAGCTGACGTGACTGTTAAAGAGATAAAGGTGGTTAAGATTGATGGAACAGCGCCTGGCAGTTTAGTAAAAATTGCCAGCAAGACCGCTGTTTATTACCTAGGCGAGGATAGCCAGAGGTATGTTTTTCCTAATGAGAAGGTGTACTATTCCTGGTATGACAATTTTAACGGGGTAAAAACTATT
>PFHP01000056.1:0-827 GCA_002782365.1 Candidatus Kuenenbacteria bacterium CG_4_8_14_3_um_filter_39_15
CCTAGTATTGGTATAATTAAAATTATATTCCGCTTCTGTTACCTGATTATAAAGACGCAGTCCAGTGGTGATGTATTGCCGGTCGCTGGCATAGTTTTTTGACTGATAAGTTTGCTGGATATATTCTTTGGGTTGAGCTGCTTTATTATTCATCACATCCGGATCGCTGGTATTATAATCTAAATTGGTCAACTTAAAACCCATTAAAATCTCCCGGCTGTTTAAGGCTACTTTATCCAATTCTAAACCAAGAAAATTATCCTCCTTAATATTTATTGTTTTTGTCAAACTATTATTATTTTCATTTGACTCATCAATAAAACCACCCCAACCAGAATCAGCATTATCTACATAGGCAGTAATGGCTACAGACGGAGAATCAATAGTCACATCATTAATTGGAAATAAAACCGTAACACTCTCTCCGACTTGTAAATTATTTTTATATTGAAAACTGCTGTTTGAATTAGTCCCGACATTAACTAACGCGGTATTTGCTTTTCGCAAACTCATACTTACCTTAACACCTTCATTATAATTTGTTGCAACATTGCCTTGATTTTTGACAATGACTTTCACATTACCAGTAAACGGTTTATTTTGTTCTGGGTTATTTGGGATAAATTCTGCACTTTCAATAATCAAATCTGGCTTATTATTCGTCACCGTCACACACGCCCCGTCCTTGCAACCATTGGGACATTTAATATTTAATTCAGTTTTAACATATTTTCCTTCACAGTATTTTTCTGCTAAAAAACACTTATCTCCAGAACAACTATCAACTAAATTAGCCCAATAATCTTTATAACAAGTGTCAAAAAAAT
>PFHP01000056.1:886-8859 GCA_002782365.1 Candidatus Kuenenbacteria bacterium CG_4_8_14_3_um_filter_39_15
ATTTCAAAGTCTTTTCAACGCCAGTGCCGGCGCTACCATAGTAAACTTTAATCGGTAAATAACCGGTATATTTTTTAGTTTGGTTACTCTCGGAGTTTAGATATTGATCCTTTAAAACAGCCTTAAAACTCACATCACCGGAAGCTCCGCCACTAGAGGGAGTAGTAATAATTCCATAAGTTGGGAATCCTTCTCCATACCCATATACCCCAAAACCATAGCTTCTAGTTTCACTGATTTGGTCTATTTTGAAAGAAAACTCTTTATCGCCGGCGCCATCAACCATGCTGGTTTTGATTTCACATGGCGATAACTTATATACTGTATTGTCCAGTGTAATCTGACAATTGGTATCGGTGGATGTCTTTTTTGGCAACACATCCAATTCAATCATCAGCTTTAAAGTTTTTTCAACACCCGTGCCTGAACTACCATGATAAATTTTGATTGGCAAATAACCAGTATATTTTTTAGTTTGATCACCATTTGCATCCAAAACATCATCTTTAAAGGTAGCCGCAAAATCCATATCACCGGTAGCACCGCCGCTGAATGGAGTGGTCATAATCCCATAAGTGGGAAATCCTACACCGTACCCATTCACTTCAAAACTGTAGTTTCTCGCCGCGCTTACCTGGTCAATTTTGAAAGTAACAGTTTTACCACCATCACCATCAATCATACTGGTTTTGATTTCACATGGCGATAATTTGTATATCAGGCCGTCCAAAGTTACCTGGCAGTTGCTATCATCATTTACAATTTGGTAAGTAACAAAAATAACATCTGGAATAATAACAAAATCATCCCAGCCATATGGATGATTAACCGTACTGTCTATCTGTTTTAAAACATTATTATACTCCACATTATAAATTTCAACGCCTGTTTCTATTTTAAGATGATAGGTATTTGCTTTTATAAACACATTCTCACTCAAAGGATAACTTTCCAATTCTGACTGTGAAACTGTTATAATATTGCTATCTGCCCAGCCCCAACTGCCCATTACGGCATTCCTGTATGCCTCGTATCCGGAAATATTGGGTATCCAATGTCTTTTATAATCATCACCCAAATAATAGACATTGTTATCTGATGGAAGCTTAATCAAATTACCAACTCCGGCAGCCAAGGTATTTTGTGTACAAAACAACTGACCGGCAATACCTAAAAATATGCCCAAACAAATAATAATAAAAATATTATTGTATTTTTTGCTGTTCATAATAATTATGTTAGTTTTTAATAAAAAAACAATAAATATAAATTAGCGTATTTATAATATCATTATAGCAAAATATAATTATTTTGTCAAATTCAAAAAAATTGACGCCATGGATAAGTTTTGCTATAATTAAATTAATCACGCCCGGTATGATTTCTGCAAAGAAATTGTGCCGGGTAGATTTTTTTATAACTTTATAAACTGGGTCAGCTTCTCAACAGCGCAAAGATAAGGTCTATTTTCATTTCTGGCCAGTAATTCATTATATTCCCGACCCCTAACGCCAAATGGGTGCATAACTATGACCTGTTTTTTGTTGTCTAAAAGATATTCAACAATAGACTTATAGTCTCCATCTCCGCTAAATAAAATCAAACAGTCAAAATTATCCTTTTCGGCTATAATATCCATTACCAGTTCGCAATCAAAATCACACTTACGGCGCTTTACTGGTTCTTTTAAATGTATTTGCAAATCGCCAATTTCTATGTTTAACTGCTTTAATTCAGTGTCTAAATCAGATATTAAATCAAAAACTTCTTTTAATTGCTGCTCTTTGAAAAACATATAGCTCATTTCTCCATTAGCGGTTTGGCCGTAACCACTATTGGCCATTTTTTCAATTCTTTAAATCAAATCATAAAGTTTAGCGGATAATTCTGAATTGCTATTTTTTATCTTGTCCAAAACATCAAATAAATCTTTGATTAATTTTTTAAAATACGATTTTTCCAAAGATACTGGCACCCATTTAACTTCTTTTGTCCTCATAATAAAACCAATATTTTCAATTGTTTTTTGAAATTCTTCCGATTTTATATTGCCAACTTCCTTGCCATAATAAAAGTTTTGCTTATAAATTTCAGGATATCTTTTTAGATAATCAAATAATTTTTGCGGATCAATTTTCCATTTAAGACCATTAAACCAGCCATAAACATTGGCCCAATCAATACAGACAAATGTCTTGCCTTTTAATTTTAGTAATTTTTCTTCATTCATATCCAATTTATTTTAATTTCAAAGCGCGGTGTAAAATTTTCCTCTGTAATTTCTGCTTCTTGAATTTGTTCTAAAATAAATCTGCGGATACCGTTTTTATTTTTATCCCATGCATAAAGGCCATCAATTCGTCCGTCTTGACGGCTAAAACTGTATGGTTCAATAAAGCGCCAGCCTTCACTACTACCATCTTTTCAATATAGATAATTTTCAAAATTTTTCTTTCACGAGCTGCTTGTTTAATTGTTTCTAAAATATTTGACATAGTTTTTAAATTAAAAAATTTTGTTTAAAATTTTCTTCATGTTGTTTAAAAATGATTAAAATAATAATTAACAGCAGTAAGGGAATTTTAAGCATAGCCTTAATTTTCCTTAGGGATAATAATAGTCACCAAACGGATAGTTTGGTAGTCAACGGCCGGCTCAACTAAAGCCTCTTGCCAGTATTTTTCTGGAGTAGTCTCAATTTTACTAATTCGGCCGATAATCAGACCAGCTGGAATATTTTCCTCCAAGCCCGAAGTGACCACCAGATCATTTTCATTTATCTTAATATCTTTGGGCAACAGATCAATTGCTAAGTTAATATTGTGCAGACCTTGAGCAATACCCAGAGCGCTTTTATCGCCCATGACACTGACAGCAATTTTACTGGTGTTATCGTTTAAGAGTCTGACGTGGGAAATATTTTCTTCAACTGAACTGATTTTGCCAATGATAATTCCTTGATCGGTGGTAACAGCCAAACCTGGTTTCAACCCCTGCGACAAACCTTGATTGATAATGATCTGGCTGGCAGCATAGTCTGGATTGCGGCCCAAGACACGAGCGAGCAAATAATTTTCTTTTTGCTCATCAAGAAATTTCAATTCTTTTTTCAACCACTCATTTTCCTGGCGCAACGTCTCTAGCGCGACATTTTTTTTGACCAGCTCAATTATTTTTTGATTTAAGTCATCATTTTTTTTACTTAAGTCAGCACGACCTAGATAAACAGCCAAAAAATCGCTCAACGCTGAAGCAGTATAGTTGGCAGTGGCGATCATAGGATTAGTCAAAATGGTAATGTATCTGGTCGTTAAATGACTAAAGCCTAAATAGTAAGATAGGATTATAATCAGACAAAAAATAAGGATAATCACTGTTATTTTGCGCTGGAATTTAAATTTCAACATAAATAGATTACTGTTAATTTCAATAGTAGCATTATTTTAACAGAAAAAACAGAAAAATACAAAAATAGGTTGAATGATTTAGTGATATTTTATGCTCTTGTGGATAAAATATATTGTAAAAGGCAGGGTATCATATTATAATATACATATATGGCAAGCAATCAAATTTTTAAAGCAATCTATTTCTCTGATTACAAAGAAGCAAATCCAAGGGCAAAAGGTTTTATTTTAGCTTTTGGCGAAAGAAATAAAGATTTGTATAAAAATATTGCCGAGCTTGGGAGCAATGAATTACGCAACTTATTAGGAACAAGCTCTTATCTTGAGTTAGAACAACGCGCACAACAGGAGGGATTACCTGTAAGCACCTACTGTCTTTGGTATCTGCGCAAAAATTTTGGCGTAGAGAAACCAGAAGTTAAAGCAATTAAAAAAATAAAGGCGATCACTTATTTTGAAAATCAGATTATTAAAGGAGATTGTCTAAAAGTAATGAACGATATTCCTTCAAAATCAATTGACATGATTTTATGTGATTTACCATATGGTACAACACAGAACCACTGGGACAGTGTTATTCCTCTTGATCAATTGTGGACACATTATGAACGGATTATTAAAGACGATGGCGTTATTGCTCTTACTGGGCAAGGTCTTTTTACAGCAAACTTAATGTTGTCTAATACAAGATTATTTAAATATAAAATAACTTGGGTTAAATCAAAACCGACAAATTTTTTGAACGCAAAAAAACAGCCACTTCGCAAACATGAAGATGTCTGTATTTTCTATAAAAAACAACCTGTATATAATCCGCAAATGGCTTATGGGGAGCCATACAATAAAGGCTTTAGAAAAGATCAACTTACTGGAAGTTACGGCGATTTCAAAACTGTTGAAGTGAAAAGTAATGGCGAAAGATATCCAACTGATGTTGTTTATTTCAAAACAGCCGAGAGCGAAGGAGAAGTTTATCACCCAACACAAAAGCCAGTTGAACTTGGCCGTTATCTAATTCGTACATTCACGAAAGAAAATGATGTTATATTAGACAATACCTGTGGAAGCGGGAGCTTCCTTGTCGCGGCGGTTTTGGAGGGAAGAAAATTTATTGGAATTGAAAAAAATCAAGAGGTTTATCTCTTCAAAAAGCATCGGGTTGACTACATTGAGATATGTAAAAAACGGATTAAGGAAGCAGAAGCTCAATATAAAATTATTAGTAGCAAACTGTTCTAGATTCCGCTATATGGCTCCTCTTGGAAAATTTTGCGTGCCTTTTCTACTTCACTATCAGTCAACGCCCCTTTTCCTTTGAGCCAATTTAAAAGGTGAAAATACTGATTTGAGTGTAAAATCGGCTTCACAATTCTATTTAGGCCGATTTCTTTTTGAATAAAAGCAAGATGTTTTTCCGAAAGTACGCCGCGACCAATAGGGTCATAAGTAATTCTCACGGCATCAACCGAGGTGAGATTCAGATCGCCTTTATGCTTTTTATCTTTTTCTACATCCGTGGACTCGATACTCAATAGATCTTCAACCTCCCCCAATCCATTAAGGTTGCGATTGTAAAGTTCTATCTCCTGTCCACGATAGGTAAACCAAGTTCTTCCTTGTTCAGTTAAAGAACCGCGTGGCAAATAAACACCCTCGTTAGATACTCGCTCTTTTGACACCCAACCACAAATATAGAGTATCCACTTTCTCTGTCGTGTAGTACCGGGGAGTTCTCTATTACTGGGCGTTTCCAAGTGAGTCATCACATAAATATCAGTGTCTAAATTTTCATCGTTAATTTGACGCGCAAAAAAATTGTGTTTTGCTTCTCTTGCAATTCCATCGTTGCTCTCATACTCCTCTTTAAATGGGAGTGCACCGCCGCGACATTTCACATCAACTTTAACACTAGAGGGAAGTAAAAGATCGTATCCGAGAGGATGATCTTCTGGGTTGATTTCTGGCATTCCTAACTTATTGCGTATAACCATTTCTGCAAGCGCGCCAAATCCCTGCTCCTCTGAACTTCCTCGTTCTGCACCAGTTCGGTTTTGATTAGCGGCAATATACTCAGCCGCTTTTTGTCTCAATCTAAAACCTAACTCATCGGTAAGTTTTACAACAATTGGCTTTGGATGATGATATTTGTACATAATTATTTCAAAAAATAATCAACTGGCTTTTTGTAAATTTCCGCGAATTTTTTCATTTCCGCGACATCGAGTCGTCTTTCGCCTGACTCTATTTTTGATAAATTACCCTGCGCCAAGAGTACAAGGAAAAGCAAATTTATCTGGCCGAGGGGATTAAAATATCCTGCAGGCCTTTGAGGTCTTCAAGAATCAGGCCGGTGCCGCGAACCACGGTGGTCAAAGGGTCGTCGTATTCCTCCCCCTTGCCACGCTTTTACCAACAGCCGTTTTTATATAACTAATTACCCGATCTGCCGATTTAATTCCGCTGCCAGCGCGCGCTTGAAATCGCGAATAATGTTCCGCTGGTCAACGGGCAAAAACGCGCCCAATTCCCGGCGAAAATCTATTTTTCTAGCCGCCTCCAAGATTTCATTTTTCAATTCCGATAACTGCTTCTTCTGGCTGGAAGAAAGCATCCCCTTGCGCATAATAAAATATAAGTCGTAAAAATCACGCGGTTTTTTTCGTGCGCGCAAAGCCCCGAATATTTTTTCTGCCACCAATTCGTCTTGCGGCAAGTGAATCAAAGTATAGGTTGGCACAAAATCGCTGGCCACGCTGTCAACTTCGCCGTTTATTCTTCTGCCAGTGCGCGAAGAAATGTTGATTTCCACGCCAACCGGTTGATATTCAAGCATTTTAAAAGTCGCCGCTCCAAAATATCCTCCGCTTGTCTGATTGGATTTTTGCCCTATGGCCACTTGAATTCCCAGCCGTTCAATTTCCGCGAGCGCTTTAATAAACAGATCCTCAACAAAATGTTTTAAATCATTTTGCCCAATTCCAAATACCGAAAAATCCAAATCTTCGGAAAAACGCGGACTGCCATAAATAATGCGCAAGGCCGTTCCGCCCTTAAAAAGTATTTTTTCCGACTCCGGCAGTTTATATAACTCGCTCAAAAAAACATGCTGAAAATATTCGCGGATAATATTGGGGAATACGCCGGTTTGGCAATGTTTGGCTAATTTTTCTAAGGTCTCGCTGGAAATCATAATTATTGTAATGTTCTTTTGATGATGGCGGTTAATTTTTTATTTCCGGTTAATGCAACATACCGCAAAGCTTTTACTGGGTTTATTTTTTCTTTGTGGTAGCGGGAGATTGGTTTCAAACCGCCAAGCAGGCGAAAATAATTCGCGTCCACAAACGCTTTTTCCGGATCGGCAATCAAAAAGCTAAAGCCGTTTTGTTTTTCCGTTGTGTAACCGGTAAAGGCGATTCGTTTCACATGGCGATAAGAAAATGTTTTCCCCAACTTTTCAAACCGACGTGTCGCTTTCGTGGTGATAGAAGTAATTTCATAAACATTTTCAGGAATTACTCCATGGTAAGACAGGGCGAATTCCAAAGAAACATACGATGGCTCATAGATTTTATTGGCCAGATATGGCTCCGGGGGCAAAGCATCGGGAAAACCGTAAAGCCCGCGTTTGACTTGGACGAGATAGCCCTTGGCAGTATAGCGGCGCAGAAGAAAACCAGCCGCTACTTTACTCACGCCAAAAAGCCGGCAGATGTCAATTGCCGAGAAGAGCAGGATCTTCTTATCCTTTAATTTGCTGTTAAATTTGTACCAATTCACTATTTTAGCCATATTGCTATTTTAATGAAACGAATTGAATTTGTCAAATTTAAGCCATTTATTCCCTAATAGTAGGATTATTTTAACAGAAAAAAACAGAAAAATACAAAAATCGATTTATCTAGCCGAGGGTATTAAAATATCTTGTAATCCTTCAAGGTCTTCAAGAATCAGGCCGGTGCCGCGAACCACAGTGGTCAAAGGGTCGTCAATAATAATTACCGGCACTCTGGTTTCTTTTTTAACCAGTTCATCAATGCCTTTCAGCAGCGCGCCGCCGCCAGAGAGAACAATGCCGCGGCGGTAAATATCCGCCACCAGCTCTGGCGGAGTTTGTTCAATAGTGCTTTTGATGTTAGTGACAATATTTTTAATTGAGCGCATAATAGCATCCCTGACTTCAGCATCAGTAATGGTTATTTCTTTAGGCAAGCCGTTAAGCAGATCGCGGCCGGCAACGGCCAGTTCAACTGGTTTTTCAGCCGGATAAATGGCAGCCAGTTTGATTTTGACGCGCTCGGCTGTAATATCACCGATCAGCAGGTTAAAATTTTCTCTGATGTATTGAATGATGTTTTTGTTCAAAACATCGCCAGCGGTATGGATTGACTTACTGACCACAACACCGGAAAGAGAAATTACGGCAATTTGGGTGGTACCGCCGCCAATGTCAACGATTAAATTGCCTGTTGATTCCTGAATGGGCATCCTGGCCCCTATCGCTGCCGCCATCGGCTCTTCAACTAAAAAAACTTCACGCGCGCCAGCGCCTAAAGCAGCGTCTTC
>PFHP01000019.1 GCA_002782365.1 Candidatus Kuenenbacteria bacterium CG_4_8_14_3_um_filter_39_15
CCAATTTTAAAATTAATCAGAAAATATTATTTATTTTAGCGGCTATAATATTTTTTTGGGAGCTGGCTTATAATATAAATTCTAATTTTTTAGCCAGTCCGGCGAGTGAAAGTTTTTTGGTTTACAGCCAGGAAAATATTGTCGGACGCGAGTTGGGCTTTAACCAATTAGATAAATATTTGAGAGCCGAGGTTTTGCCTGGCAGGGGCAGAATAACCAGACCAAAAAATGTGGCTGCTGTGGATGCTAAAGCCATTGAGTATATTGAAGAGCATGGCGTGGTATATTTTTTTGACGACTCAATCAATTGGTTCGCGCACAATTGGTATTTTAGAAGGTATTTAAATTATTATGGGCTGCCGCTGGCTCCTTTTTCAGAACAGGCGAAAACCTTGGGAGTGGCTAATCCCATAAAATATTTCGCTGATGCTGGCGTCAAAGATTTCTATTTTATATATGGTGTCGCGGATGCGGTAATTGATCCTAAAAAAATTGATTCGCCAGCAAGACAGGCTTCAAAATTATTAGCTCAAATGCTTGATGGGCAGGGGGTGAAGCATCAGGAAATAAAAAACCACCTGGGTCAAGCGGCTTTTAGGGTGTATCAGTTTGATATTAAATAAGGTAACACCAGCAAAAACATTTTTTCAGACACGCAAATTTTTTCCAGCGGTTTTAATATGCCACTGGCATATTAAAACTTGCTCAATGAAAGCCAAAATTTTCCGATGTAAAATCGGAGACCAAGCAATTTTGTCTTTCAATGGTCTGAAAAAATGTTTTTGCTGATGTTATATTGATAAATTTTTTCAGTTTCTTCAATCATTTTAAAAAAATCAAATTTTTTAGCGGTTTCAGGATTGTTACGGCTGAATTTTTCCAGCAGCGCTTTATTTTGCAATAAATTAATAATATTTTCAGCCAAAGCATTAAAATTTTTGGGCGGCACAAGCAAGCCGTTTTTATTGTGGGCGATAATTTCTGGGTTGCCGCCGACATTGGTGGCAATGATCGGCAAAGCGGCCGCCTCGGCTTCTATCAAGGTGTAGACAAGACCTTCTTTAACAGAAGGCAGGACAAAGAGGTCAAAAGCTTTTAGATATTGATAAGCGGATTCTATAATGCCCAGTAAAAAAAATGTATCGTTTAATTTATAATTTTCAATTAATTCAGTTAATTTTCTTCTTTCCGGCCCATCGCCGATGATGATAAATTTAATGTTATTGTCTTTAATTTCTCTAGCTGCTTCAATCAGATAAATCAGACCTTTGGTTTGATAAAAATTAGCAATACATCCAATTATTGCTCCATTGCTCCATTGCTCCATTGTTAAATTGGGATTGTATAATCTTTTATAAAGTCTTTGGCTGGCGTCAGCTTTTGAGTAAAATCTTAGGTTTTTTAAGTCAAGGCCGTTGTGGATCACAACGATTTTTTCAGGCTGGGCGATTTTATATTTGAGCAGAGATTTTTTATCATATTCCGAAACGCAAATGAGATGATTTTTAAATTTAGCTGACAGCCATTCGGCCAGCCAGTAAAATAATTTTTTTGGCAGCGTCAGCGGTTCATTGAGCACCAGGCCATGGACGGTGTAGATAATTTTTTTAATGCCGCAGCATTTAGCGGCTAAAGCGCCGAGTGAACCGGCTTTGCTGGAATTGAGGTGAATAATATCGGGTTTGGTTTGTTTTAACAGTTTTATAATGTCCCAAAAAACCAACCAGTCGCGGTAGAAATTGACTGGCCGCTGAAGGTTTTTTAAATAGTAAACTTGAATATTAAATTTAGTCAGCCTTTTGGCTAATTCCCCGTTTTGCTTGCCGCCCAGAGCAACTTGGACTTCATATTTATCTTGGAAACTGGTAGCTAGATCAAAAATATATGTTTGCGCGCCGCCCCATTCAGCAAGCGTAACAAGATAGAGGATTTTTTGCTTTTTTTGCATAGCTTTGTTAAGATTGATATAATTATAGTATATATTAATTAGAATAAATGACAATACTAGTAACTGGCGGGGCCGGGTTTATCGGTTCGCATTTAGTGAAAAAGTTAATAGACTTAAAATATCAGGTCATTGTGGTGGATAACTTCAATGATTATTATGATCCGCAATTAAAGCACGATCGGATTAAAAAGTTTTTGAAAGATTATAAATTTAAAGTGCATCAGATTGATATTGACGATTATCAAAAATTAGAGCTGGTTTTTAAAAACCAGCAGTTTGATAAAATTATTAATTTAGCGGCTCAAGCCGGGGTAAGGCATTCTTTAACGCATCCATTTGTTTATTTAAAAAGCAATATTGACGGCATGGTCAATTTGCTTGAGTTAGCCAAGAAATATAAAGTCAAAGATTTTATTTACGCTTCCTCGTCATCGGTTTATGGAGGCAATAAAAAAATACCTTTTTCAGAAAGCGACAAGGTGGATAGCCCCATCTCGCTTTACGCGGCCACAAAAAAGGCGGATGAGCTCTTAGCTTATGCTTATCATCACTTATATCATATCAATTGCGTTGGCTTGAGGTTTTTTAATGTTTATGGGCCTTGGGGCAGGCCTGATAATGCCCTGATTAAATTTGCCAGAAATATTTTAGCCGATAAACCAATAGCGGTGTATAATTATGGCAGAATGGCAAGGGATTTTACTTATATTGATGATATTGTGGCTGGGATTGTCAGGGCGATGTCAAAGAATTTTAAATATGAAATATTTAATTTAGGCAATTGCTATCCGGTAAAATTGACTGATTTTATTAAATTGATTGAAAAATATTTAGGCAAGAAGGCTAAACAGAAAAAAATGCCCATGCAGCCGGGAGAGGTTAAAAAAACATGGGCAGATATTGCTAAAGCCAAAAGATTATTGGGCTATCAGCCAACAACTGGCATTGACCAAGGAGTTGAAAAAGTTATTGAGTGGGTTAAGTGGTATTATAAAATAAGTTAAAAGTTTAAAGTTTAAAGTTAATGAACATTCTTATTACTGGTGGGGCTGGGTTTATTGGCAGCCATTTAACTGAATATTTATTAAATCAAGGACATTTTGTCATTGTGCTTGACAATTTTTTTACTGGTTCAAGGGAGAATCTGGCGCATTTAAAAGATAATAAAAATTTGAGAGTGATAGAACATGATATAATAACCCCTCTCCCTAACCCTCTCCCCTTGCCAATGGGAGAGGGAAATTTGGACCAAATATATAATTTAGCCTGCCCGGCGTCAACCAGCCAGTATCAAAAAAATCCAATTGCCACTATTCAAGCCAATGTTCTAGGGACATTGAATATGCTTGAGCTGGCCAAAGCGCGTGGGGCAAAAATTTTACAGGCATCAACGAGCGAAGTATATGGTGATCCTCAAGAGCACCCGCAAAAAGAGAGTTATTTAGGCAATGTCAACCCGGTTGGACCCAGGGCTTGCTATGATGAGGGCAAGAGATGCGCGGAAACCCTTTGTTTTGATTATTTCAGACAATCTGGCGTTGAAATCAGGGTCATTAGAATTTTTAATACTTATGGGCCAAGAATGGCTGAAGATGATGGCCGCGTGGTGTCAAATTTCATTGTTCAGGCGTTAAGGGGGGATGATTTGACGATTTATGGCGACGGTTCCGGCACAAGGAGTTTCCAATATGTTGATGATTTAATTTCAGGCATGACTAAAATGATGGCGGCTGATAATTTTCAGGGCCCGGTTAATTTAGGGAATCCAGATGAAATCAAGATCAGGGAATTAGCCGATAAAGTATTAGCCTTGACAGGCTCAAAGAGCGGCATTAAATATATGGCAAAACCAATTGATGACCCAGTGAGAAGAAGACCTGATATTAGTTTGGCCAAAGAAAAATTAGCTTGGCAACCCGCAGTCGCACTGGATAATGGACTTAAAAAGACGATTGAGTATTTTAGAGCACGGTTGAAAAGATAGGATAGGTTGACTAATAATTTTAAATATTATAATCTTAAAATATAGTTAAAATCCCAATGGATTTATTTTTGTAATATCCAAATTAAATGGCCTCATTTAGCCGCAAAAGATTAAGTTTAACATTAGTTTTTATCATTATACTGGCGCTTTTTTCAGCGCTGGCTGATTGGCATGCCAGTCCTTTGCAAGAAGGAGGGGCTGGTTTAAACGTGCCTGAATGGCTGCCCGGCAAGAATTTTTGGAATAAATTTGATTATCATTTAGGGCTTGACCTTAAAGGCGGCACGCACTTAATATATGACGCGGACACTTTGCAAATTGCCTCTGATGACCGGGAGAGCGCGGTAGAAGGTGTGCGTGATGTCATTGAAAGGCGGGTGAATGCCTTTGGGGTGAGCGAGCCGGTGGTCCAGACGAACAAGAGCGGGCTGGGTGATTATCGGATAATTGTTGAATTAGCCGGAGTAAAAGATGTCAATCAGGCAATCGCCATGATCGGCGAAACGCCGCTTTTGGAATTTAAAGAACAAAATCCGGCATATAGCGGCCAGCAGGAATTAACTACCGAGCAACAAAAGGAATTGGATGATTACAATCAGCAGGCTTTAAAAAGAGCGGAAGAAATTAATAAACGCGCCTTGGCCGGTGAAAATTTTGAGAGTTTAGCCAGAGAATTTTCTGAAGATCAAGGCAGTCGCGACAAAGGCGGCGATTTGGGCTGGGCAGCCAGAGGGACTTTTGTGCCGGAATTTGACCAGGCTTTGTTTGAAGATTTATCAGTCGGCCAAATCACGCCAGCGCCAATCAAGACTGATTTTGGCTATCATATTATTAAAAAAATTGATGAAAGACAGATAAAATCTGATCAGCCAGAGGCAACGGTTGAAGCGACTGATTTGTCAGGGGAAAAAGTGACTGATGTTAATGTTGATCTTAATAATAACATTGAAGTATTATCAAGCCATATCTTAATTAAAACGAAAACAGCTAATGATATTTTGCCGCCTAAGGATGAATGGAAAAATACGGAATTATCCGGCAAGCATTTAAAGAAATCGTCCGTAAATTATGATAATAATACCGGGGATCCAGAAGTGAGCCTTGAATTTAATGACGAGGGGGCCAAGCTTTTTGAAGAGATCACTGGCAGAAATGTGGGCAAACCAGTAGCGATTTTTTTGGATGGCACGCCCATATCTGTGCCCAATGTTAATGAAAAAATCACCGGTGGCAAGGCAGTCATCACCGGCCGGTTCAATTTGCAGGAAGCTAAGACTTTGGTGCAGAGATTAAATGCCGGCGCGTTGCCAGTGCCCATTAGTCTTATCTCACAGCAAACAGTTGGGCCATCGTTAGGTCAGAGATCAATTAACGACAGTTTAATCGCTGGTTTATATGGTCTTTTGGCGGTGGCGGTTTTTATGATTTTATATTACCGTTTACCGGGATTTTTATCCGTCCTGGCACTGGCTATTTATACCCTAGTAGTTTTAATGATTTTTAAGGTAATGCCAGTTACTTTAACCTTGGCTGGCATGGCTGGATTTATATTCTCCGTCGGCATCGCGGTTGACGCCAATGTGCTTATTTTTGAAAGATTTAAAGAAGAGTTAAGAGCCGGCCGCGCTTATGCTAATGCCGTTGAAGAAGGATTTAAACGAGCCTGGACTTCAATCAGGGATTCTAATTTTTCCTCGCTCTTAACCTGTCTAGTTTTATATTGGTTTGGCAGTTCGGTCATCAGAGGTTTTGCCATGACCTTAGGCATTGGTATTATTATTTCAATGTTCAGCGCGATTATTATTACCAGAAGTTTTATGCGGCTTTTAAAAGCGGGGAGGATGGAAAAGATGGGGTGGTTGCTGGGCGTTAAACAGAAAAAGAGTTAATTTAGATTTATGCTTAGAATAATCCAAAAACGTAATATATTTTTTATACTGTCTGGCACTTTAGTCCTGGTGAGCATTGCGGCTTTTATTGTCTGGGGTTTGAAATTGAGCATTGATTTTACCGGCGGATCTTTATCGGAAATTAGTTTTATTAAGGACAGACCGAATGTTGCTGAAGTCAGGGAACTTTTGGTCAGTCAAAAACTAAATAATACTGATGAGGCAGTCATACAGCCGGCAGGGTCAAACGAGTTAATTATTAGAACAAAAACCTTAACTGAAGATGAACATCAGCAACTCGTCAACGTGCTCAAAGATAATTATGGTCAGGAAAATGTAGTGGAAAATAGGTTTGAATCAATCGGACCGGTGATTGGCCAAGAACTCCAAAATAAGGCGATTGTCGCGGTGATTATAGTCCTGGCGCTGATTATAACTTACATTGCCTTTACTTTTCGCAAGGTGTCAAAGCCAATGGCCTCATGGAAATACGGTCTGGCGGCCACTATTGCCTTGGTGCATGATGTTACTATTATTACCGGCGCATTTGTGCTGCTCGGGCATTACCTGAATATTGAAGTTGGACTTTTATTCGTGACAGCGCTTTTGACGCTTCTTGGTTATTCAGTCAATGATACCATCGTAGTTTTTGATCGGATAAGAGAAAATTTGATTTACCGGCCGAAGGAAACTTTTGCCGAAACGGTTAATCAATCAGCCAATGAAACAATCGCCCGCTCTATCAACACCTCGCTGACAGCGCTCTTGGTTTTGTTGGCTTTGTATTTTTTGGGCGGAGTAACGATTAAATATTTTGTGCTGGCATTAATTTTAGGTATTATCTTTGGCACTTACTCATCTATTTTTGTTGCTTCAGCGCTGCTGGTTAGCTGGCATGAATTCAGCCGCAGAAAGAGATAATTTTACCAGCCTGTTGATAAGTAACGCATTTATATTTTAGCAGTTTTTGTGATATGATAAATTAATTATCCCATATAAATTTAAAGGCTCACTATATTATTAATTAATTATTAGGCTATGAATATGAAAAAAACAATATTTTTTGCGGCCATTTTTTTGGTCGCTTTAACCCTGACAGCTTGTGTCTTGGGCAAAAAAAAGGAGGAGGGGCAGGGACAACCAACTGCTAAAATAAGCCATAGTTATACTTTTGAAGTGGCGAGAGACATTGCCGCTAATGAAAAAGATGCTTATCTTAAGGCAATTAAGAAAAGGTTGCAAGTTTATGGATACAATGAGAATACGGTTGAAATTTCTGAAGGCAAAAAAATTAGGTTGGCGATTACGGAAGTGCCAGGAGTGATATTTTTAGAGAATGAATTTTTGCAGTATATGGTGAACACGCCGACTTTTGAAATCAGAACGGAGGAAGAGCCGGCCAAGCTGATCGTATCAGCAGAGGAAAAAGCCCAATTAGAAAAATTTAATAACGATGCCAAAGCCAAAACCCAAGGCTTGTTGGAAGGAATTTTAGCTAATCCTGATACCTTTGCCCAAGTAGCCAAGGATAATTCTGAAGATGTCGGCAGCCGTGACAAAGGCGGGACGTATACTGGCATTAAAAAAGGCCAACTAGTGCCGGAATATGAGGATGTTATATTTAATAAATTAAAAGTGGGCGAAATTTATCCCCAGTTAGTGGCAACGCAGTACGGCTGGCATATTATTAAGAAAGACGCGGAGCGAGGCGAGGGTGAGACAAAAGAGATTGACACCAGCCATATTTTAATTAGTAAAAGAACGGAACAACAAATTTTGGCTGCCAAGCAGTGGCTGGAAACTGGTTTGACAGGAGTTTACATTGATAAAGTCAACCCAGTTCAACAGGCAGAAAACTCTTTTGCTTTCCAAATTTTATTTGATGAAACAGGCAAACAGCTCCTGTCTCAAATAACCAAAAATAATGTCAATAAGCCGCTGGCGATTTTTATTGACGGGGTAGGCATTGGTACGCCGACAGTGCAGAATGAAATCACCAATGGGGAGCTGGTCATTACCGGTGATTTTACCCAGGAGAATGTGACAGCCATTGCCCAGAGATTATCCAGCGGCGCCATTCAGTTTCCGTTAAGTTTAGTAGCACCAGCAGCCGCTCAATAATTTGAATCATACATTAATCCCTTCCCCCGATGTACATCGGGGGAAGGGATTTTTTTATTAAGCTTTAATCCGTTTATGTTAGTCGGCTGATAATTTCTTGGCACATTTTTTGCGTGGCATAGCGGCCGTTGTTGCAGATGCCCAGGGGAGTAATCTTATCATAGCCATGATAATCTGAACCAGCGCTCATCAGCAGATTGTATTTTAGGGCAAGTTTTTTCAGGTATTTAATTTCAGCTTGGTTATGGTCGTGGGAATAAACTTCAAGGCCGTCAAATTTGAATTTGGTGATTAATTCTTTGAGATGGGCTTGACTGTAGCTGAATTCTTTGGTTTTTGAACAGGGGTGGCCAATAATAGCCAGCCCGCCGGCAGAGTGGATTAATTTTATGGCCGCCGCCGGACTGATATAGAAAGTTTTAGGCACAAAGCCCGGTTTGCCCGGGGCAATGTAAGCAGTGATAAAAGTAGAAAAATTTGGCATTTGGCCGAATTCAGCCAACAGCCTTTTTTTATTTTTTGGATGATTAATCACAGCCAGCGCCACATGCGGCCGGGCAACCAGCTGCCGTTTCAGCTCCGATTTTTTAATATGCCAGCCGTTTTTTTCTAATTTTTTTACCATTTTTAAGCCGCGAATTTTTCTGGCAATGGTTTTGCTTTTAGCATAGGCAATAATGGCTTGGCTGGCGTGGTTGATACCCAGGCCAATGACATGAATTGATTTATTTTTATAGCGGCTGGAAATTTCAATGCCGGCGATGGCATTGATTTTGTATTTTTTGCCGGCCAGTAAAAATTCATCCGTTAAATAGGCGCTATCGTGGTCAACTTTAGCCAGCCAAGAAAAATCCAACCGTTTGGCTTTTTGGATAAGTTGGGTCGGAGTTAATTTTCCGTCAGATGCCGTGGTATGGCAATGAAGATCAACATACATATAATAATTTATGTTCCCTTATCAAGGAGAAAGATGATAATCCCGGCAACGGCGCTGACGCCGGCAATGACCCAAAAGCGCATCACGATTTTTGGTTCTGACCAGCCGCGAGCTTCAAAATGGTGGTGAATGGGAGTGGAAAGGAATATTTTTTTGCCTCGGCGTAATTTTTTAGAAAGTTGCTGCAGAATAACTGAAAGCGATTCAATGACGAATAAAAAGCCGATAACTATTAAAAGAAGCGCTTGGTTAGTCAGCATGGCGACCACGGCTAAAGTAACGCCGAGCGCCATGGCGCCGGTATCACCCATATAAAATCTGGCAGGGGTGATGTTAAACCAGAGAAAAGCAAGGGTGGCGCCAATAATTACGGCGCAAAAAGCAGCTAATTCAATGTGGCCTTGGATAAAAGCAATCGTGCCATAAGCGGCAAAGGCAGATAAAAGCAAGCCGCTTGCTAAGCCGTCTAGACCGTCGGATAAATTTACAGAATGTGAAGTGGCGACGATAATAAAAATAAAAATAGGAATATACCACCAGCCAATGGAGAAATTGCCGATAAAAGGGATATGGAAGACATCCCAATCAAGTTTGAAATAAAACCACAGGGCGCCTACGACGGCAATGGCAGTATAGAGCGCTAGCCGATGTCTGACACGGATGCCGCCTTTGCCTTTACTTTTAATGTCAATCAAATCATCAATTAAACCAACCAGAGCAGCGGCAATCAGCACGCCCAACGGCAAAAATGTTTCAGCGCGTGTTAAAAAATTAAGCTGACCCAGATAGCTATGGGGAAAGAAAAGATGGAAATAGAAAAATATTAAAGCCAGTATCAGAGTGGTCAGCCAAATTAAAATACCACCCATGGTTGGGGTGCCTGCTTTATGGGCGTGAAGTTGGGAAAAAATTGGCGTCGTGCCAGTGTTTCTGATTGATTTACCCAGTTTATGTTTGTACAAAAAATGAGTGAGAGCCGGTGTGAACGCAAAAGCAGCCAAAAAGGAAAGGGTGGTCAGGATAAGAATTTTGATGATTAACATATTAGACATAGCCGGGGAATAAAATTTATCTATTTAATAGATGAATTAAAATTGATAAAATAACTAAAAGAACCTGGATAACGGCAGTGGTCAGAATTATTAAGTGGGCAAGAATTTTGGTGTTTAAGTAAATCAGATAAGCGCCCGTAAAATTGATGGTCAAGATAATCAGGCCGATTAAAGGGATAAGATAGACATACCACCATGGGCCGATCAGGTCAATGCCAAAATAAACCGTGTAGCGCAGGGCAACCGGCTCTACCTGCGGCTCAATTTTAAAATAAAGCCAAGCAAAGCTGAAAAACCACAGAACAAGTGACAGGCTGAAGTTAGTCAGCACAACCTTATCCTTAAAAAATAGGTTGGATTTAAGAAAATTAAATAACGCCATGAATTAATTATATAAATTTTACCCGGATTAGTAAAGGTATGTATGGCAATTAAAATTTGTGGTATAATATAAGTGTGTATAAATTGAAGTTATAAGTTTGAATGTTGATTTAAGTATGTTGGAAAATATTGATTTTGAAAAAATTTTGATTGAGGCAAAAGTTCTCAGCAAGGCGGAAACAGTTAAATATAATAAGGAAGCTAAAGAAAAAAAAATGTCTTTAGTTGAGTTTTTGCTGGCTGATAAGGTGATCAATGAGCAGGAAACTTTTAAAAAAGTTGCGGAGGATAAATATCATCTGCCGTTTATTGATTTATCAAAAGAAATTATCAGGAAGGATATTCTGCAGTTTATTCCAGAGCCGATAGCCAGTTCGCACAGTATTATTGCCTTTGATAAAAAGAGAGAGCAACTTCAAGTGGCGACTTTGGATCCAACTGATCTGCAAACTTTTGCTTTTATAGAAAAAAAGATCGGTTGTCCGATAGAAATTTATTATACCACGCCCAGTTCCATTGCCAATGTTTTAAAGCAATATCATAAAAGCTTGAAAGCGGAATTTGAAAAGATTACCAAAATAGAATCAGTGGCTGGCGAGCCGGAAAAATTGAAAGAGTTGGCAGAGGATCTGCCGATAATTCGCGTAGTGGATACGCTTTTGGAATATGCCATCTTTGAAGGAGCGAGTGATATCCATATTGAGCCAGAAGAGAAAGAGGTTAATATCCGCTACCGCGTAGACGGCGTGCTGCGCGAAGTGATGAGCTTGCCTAAAAAAATTCATTCAGGCCTAACAGCGAGGATTAAGATACTGGCGAATCTGAAGCTTGACGAGCATCGTTTGCCGCAGGATGGCAGATTTAAAATTGAAACCGATGAATATAAAATATCTTTTCGCGTTTCAGTCATCCCGGTCTTTGACGGGGAAAAGATTGTCTTGAGGATCTTAAATGAATCAAATCGCGTTTTGACTTTAGAGCAGCTTGGTTTCGCTGATAAAGCGCTGGCATCAATTAAAAATAATATAGTTAAACCTCACGGCATGGTTTTGGTGACAGGACCGACTGGCTCTGGCAAAACCACGACGCTTTATACTATTTTGAATTTACTTAATAAACCGGGAGTAAATATTACCACGGTAGAAGACCCAATTGAATATCGGATGCCCAGGGTAAACCAATCGCAGGTAAATCCAAAAATTGGCTATACTTTTTCAGCAGGGTTGAGGGCATTTCTGCGCCAGGACCCTGATATTATTATGGTCGGAGAAATCAGAGATAAGGAAACGGCTGATATTGCCGTTAATGCTGCTATGACAGGGCATTTGGTGCTAGCCACTTTGCATACGAATGACGCCGCCACGGCCTTGCCGCGTTTGCAGGATATGCAGGTGCCGTCATTTTTGGTAGCCACGACAGTTAATATAATTGTCGCCCAAAGACTGGTCAGGCGCGTTTGCCCTAACTGCGTGGCTAAATATAAATTGACTCGAGAAAAAGTGAATGAATTAGGCAAGCAGTTTGATTTAGACAAAGTGATGCTGGTCTTTAAAAATCAAAGGGTGTTAAAAAAAGGCGAGAAGGCATGGACTGATTTGTATTTTTACCGCGGCAAAGGCTGTAATCAATGCAAGGAGGGGTACAAAGGCAGGATGGGTATCTACGAGGTTTTAGAAGTGACTGCTGAAATAGGAAACCTGGTAATGAAAAGCGTGTCTTCAGATATAATTTTAAATAAGGCTGTTGAGCAAGGCATGGTGGTTATGCTTCAGGATGGGTTTTTAAAGGCGAAAAATGGCATCACCACTTTAGAAGAGATAATCAGAGTAACTAAAGAATAATTTTTTAAATGTCAGAATCTAAATTCCAAAATAAAGAGGGGACTGTTGCTGATGATCAAGATATTATCGGAGAAAATGATTTTTGGCAAAAACTAAAACAGAAGATTGCCAGTTTCCAGACAATAAAATTGCGGGAAAAGATTTTTTTTGTGCAAAATTTGAGGATTATGATTAAGGGCGGATTATCGCTCGGGCAGGCGTTGCAGACTATTATAGAGCAAACGAACAACAGTTTATTTAAAAAGATCTTAAGCCATGCCAGCAAAAGCGTGGAAGGGGGAGTGCCACTTTCCAAAGCGCTTGAGAAATATCCTAAAGTATTTAACAATCTGTTCGTTAACATGATTAAATCCGGCGAGGTGTCAGGCAATTTGGAGGATGTTTTGGAAAAATTACACACCCAGATGAAGCGGGACCATGATTTGATTAGCAAAGTGAAAGGGGCGATGATTTATCCGGCGGTGGTCGTAGCAGCCATGGGAGGCATTGGCACGGCGATGATGATTTTCGTAGTGCCTAAACTAGTGACTGTTTTTGATGAATTTGAGGCAACATTGCCATTGCCGACCAGGATTCTGATTGGCGTCAGTAAATTTATAACAGCCAATGGGCCAGTGGTGGCACTGGCCATAGTGGTTTTCGTGATTTTGTTCACTAAATATTATAACAGCCAGGCTGGCAAACATTTTTTTCATAAGCTTTTTTTACATTTGCCAATTTTAAAAACAATGATTATTAAAATTAATTTAGCCAGGTTTTGCCGGACAACCTCATCGCTTTTGAAGACTGACATTCCTATCGTGCAGAGCTTGGAAATTACTTCAATGGTCGTGGGCAATCTTTATTATCGGCATGCTTTGGAAGATGCCGCCAAGAAAATTACTAAGGGACTGCAGATCAATAAGGTGCTGGCGAATTATCCCAAACTTTTCCCGCCCACAGTGATTCAGATGATAAAAGTTGGCGAGGAGTCAGGCGCGGTCTGTTCAACATTGGAAGAAGTGGCGCAGTTTTATGAAGAAGACGTTAATCAGCTAATGGAAACTTTGCCGTCAATTATTGAGCCGCTGCTGATCTTAATTTTAGGTTTAGGAGTCGGGGCGATGGCCGTGGCAATAATTATGCCGATGTATTCATTGAGTGAGACATTTTAAACAAAATGCAAGCAATAACATTGGGTAAAAGGCAAAGAAATAATAGACATAATGGCTTTTCTCTGATAGAAGTTCTTTTTGTGATATTTATTTTAGCGGCATCAACCCTGGCTTTATACAGCCTTTTTAATATGAGTTTAAAGATGCTCTGGGAGAATAAAGCCCGGGTGGGGGCAACGCAGTTGGCTAATGAAAAATTGGAAATTGCCAGAAATTTGCCTTATAACAGCGTGGGCACGATCGGCGGTACAGTGGCCGGCACAATTCCAGAGGATGAAACAGTCGCCAGAAATGGCATTGATTATAATGTTTATACCAATGTCGTTTATGTTGACGATGAGTTTGACGGCACCTGGGCGAGCCAGCCAGTAGACAGCTTGAGCAATGATTATAAAAGAGTTTTAGTGCGGGTAAGTTGGCATTCCAATTTTAGCGGTTCACCAGTAAAGTTTTATAGCGATGTGGCGCCTAAAGGGGTTGAAACTACTTTAGGCGGTGGAACTTTAGTCTTGACAATATTTAATATGAATGGTTTGCCAGTGAGTGATGCTAATGTGCATATTTACAGCGATGATGTTGCGCCCATAGTTGATATGAATACCTTCACTAATGCGCAAGGCCAGGTAATCTTACCAGGCGTCAAGGCGGCCAATGAAGCCTATGAGATTACCATCACTAAATCTGGTTATTCAAGTAGCCAGACTTATGACACAACAGTGGCCTTGCCAGCGCCAGACAAGCCGCACCTGACTATTTTTGAAGGACAGGCTACTTCGGCTAGTTTTTCAATTGACCAAACAGCTGATATGTTTATTTATGTTAAAGATATTAATGGCTTGCCTTTAGGGAATTTTACTGTTCATGTGCAAGGGCAAAAGCGGATTGGTTTGGATGGTAATGACCAGCCGGTTTTAAAATTTAATGAGGATAAAATTAGCAATGCCAGCGGAGTAATTAATATGAGCGACATTGAGTGGGATAATTATGAAATTACGGTTGTTGCCGCGACCGGCTATGATATCAATGAGATTGACCCGCCGGCGCCAGTGGCGCTTATGCCGCTTGACAGTCTCGGGGTTAATTTAAAATTAGAGCCAACCGCGGCGCATAGTTTAATTGTGACGGTTAAAGATGTTGAAGATGCAACTGTTGAAGGAGCGAGTGTCAGGGTGACAAATAGCCAAGGATATGATAAAACAATCATAACCGGCAGTGCAGGACAAACGTTTTTTACGCCATTGTCAAATGCGACCACCACCGTGGCTGTGACTAAATCAGGTTATGAGGATTACAGTAACGAGATTCAAGTCAGTGGCTATTCGTATGAGCCGGTGATTATGGTGGTGCCATAAAAGAATTATAAATTATGGTTTCAATAATTATCACTGCCAAGGATGAAGCGCCTACCATTAAAAAAGCCGTGGACGGCTTTTTAAAGCAGGCGATTAATGACGATTTTGAATTAATTGTGGTGGCGCCCGACAGGAAGACATTGAGAGCAGCCCAAGAGGTTTCGGACAAGGTAAAGATTATTCAGGATGCTGGCAGAGGCAAGGCTGAAGCGCTGAATCTGGCGCTGGGGCAGGCCCAGGGAAAGCTGCTTGTTTTTTCAGACGGAGACGTGGCAGTTAAACAGGATGCGCTTGCTAAATTAATGGCGGTTGAGGCTGATTTGGTTTCTGGCAGACCGGTGGCCTATCAAGACCAAGAATCAAATATGTTTGCTTATTGGCAGCGGGTCTTATTTGATAGCGCGCATCAATTGAGATTAGAGAGAGACAAGCAGAAAAAATTTTTATTAGTCAGCGGATATTTGTTTTCAGTTAAGAGGAGTGTTCTAAATGATTTTAAATTTGATGAAAATTCATTGACCGAAGATGAATATCTGTCATATTGGGCGTGGCATCAGGGATATAAAATCAGCTATGCGGCGCCGGCCGAGGTAAAGGTTAAATATCCTGATAATTACAGCGATTGGCTGAAACAAAAAGTAAGGACTTTGGCAGGAGGATATCAGCTGCCGCCAGAATGGAAAAAAAATATAGCCATGAGAGGGTTTTTAAGAGAAAGCTTTAAAATCTGGTGGGTGTGGCAAAGATATGTAAAAAATTTCAAGCAGGCTTGTTGGATGGCATTATTATTCATAGCCAGATTGCAGGCGTGGCTGCTGGCTTTTACTAAAGTTAAATTATTAAAGCAAAATCGGGCTAAAATATGGCAAAGAGTCGCCAGCACAAAATAGTTTTTACAATTTTCTTTACATATATTTTTTAATATTATATAATACAATTACAACTTGTTAATAAAAAAAACAAAAATATGGATAAAAATAAAAAATTGATTGAACTGAAAAATTTAATTGAGGCAGCGGAGATTTCTTTGCAACAGGCGAGAAAGATCATGCTTGATTTAGTCGGCAGCGAGGAAGAAAAGATGTTAGCCGGAGAAGTTAAGAAGAGCAGCCATGTTTTGTCAACCAATGAAGGCCAAGTCATTGAGGGCGTGTTTGACGGACAAAATATGATTGGACCTGACGGTAAAAAATATTCGGTGCCGGCCAATTATGCTTCCAAGTCAAAACTAGTTGAAGGCGATAGCTTAAAATTGACCATTACTGCCGATGGCTCGTTTGTTTATAAACAAATAAATCTGCTGGAGAGAGACAGAATTATCGGGCAATTGGCAATTGATGAAACGACTAATGAATACCGGGTACTGGCTAATAATAAATCCTATAAAGTGTTAACAGCGTCAATTACTTATTTTAAAGGCGAGGCAGGCGATCGGGTAACGATTTTAGCGCCCCAAGGAAGAGAGAGCACCTGGGCAGCAGTGGAGAACATTTTTAAAGCCGGCGAAACATTGCCGGAGCAAGCGGCCGCTGATAGCCATGAAGAACAAAGTGATGATAAATCAGAAGAATTTTTAACGGCTGACAAAGAAACGGTGCCTGTTCGCCAGACTGTGCCTAGTCAGTCGGGCAAACCCGAAGATATTTTTGAAGCAACTGAAAAGACCGATACGGCTGATGTCAAACAGGTGGACATTGAATCATTAAACCCTGAAGAAACGGCTCATGGTTTGATAAATCAGAAAGATAATCAGCCAAAAGCGGATAATTTGAGCGGCCAGGATAGCCAGGGGCTAGAGGATATATAAATTTCAAATGTCAAATGTCAAATTACTGTCAGCCCCCGTTAATGCGGGGGATTTGATTTATGGTATAATATTTGGTAAATTATAACTATGACTTCAATCTAT
>PFHP01000008.1 GCA_002782365.1 Candidatus Kuenenbacteria bacterium CG_4_8_14_3_um_filter_39_15
ATCTTTTATGTTTTCTTCTGATGAATCGCGGGTGCAGGAAATGAAAAATATTAAAGATATTAAAGATATTAAAGATATTAAAGATATTAAAGATATTTTTTTCATGTTTTTTTGTATTTTACTACTAAATATATTGCTAAGGCAAACATAACAATAATAAGAATAAATAGAGCAATAACTTTGTAGGTACTCTGAAGAAATAGTGATGAAGTGCCAAAAATGATTGTCAGTAAGTAAAGAAAAAGAACTGCTCCGCGATGAGAAAAGCCGACTTGCAAAAGACGAAAATGCAAGTGTTTGGCATCAGCGGCGAAAGGACTTTTATGTTCTTTAAAAATACGGCGCAGAATAACCCAGGCAACATCAAGAATTGGAATACCCATAATTAAAAGCGCGGTGGCGATTTTAGCGCCGGAAATTATTGACAGCACGCCGAGCATAAAACCGATAAAAACAGAACCAGATTCGCCGAGAAAAATTTTGGCTGGATGCCAATTATATCTTAAAAAACCGAGACAACTGCCGGCTAAAATTAAAGCTAAAATTGAAGTGCCGCTTTGAGGCACATCCCAGAATAAACTGACAATGAATAGAATTAGAGCGCCGATGGCGCCAATGCCTGATACCAGACCGTCTAATCCGTCTAAAAACTTAGTGGTATATATCATGCCCAAAAGCCAAAAAAAACTGAATATGGGGCCGATAGCGCCTGAAAAATAAAATAATGAACGGCCGTATGGCCCTGTGCCAACCATAAAGGGATTGGTGATGTATGTCACAGTTATGCCCAGAGCGACGGCTAGAATTGCGGCTAAAATTGGCCCGATAAAAGATTTAGTTCTGATATTATATTTATCATCAAAAAAGCCGACAATCACTATCATTAATCCGCCTAAAATAATAGCTAAAATCTGGCTGGTTTGGATTATGCCATCATTCAGCCAGCCGCAAGACCAGGAAATTAACAGAGCAATTAGGAATGAAAAATAGATTGCCAGGCCGCCAAGAAGTGGCGTTGGCTGGGATTGGATTTTGCGCGGTTCACTGGGAATATCAGTGATATTGCATTTTAAAGCAGCCTTTTTTATAAAGGGAGTTAAAAAAATAGCCAGAATAAAGGAAATTAATATTGGTATTAAATAATTATAGATCATCTATTCCAAATAGTCTTTTAACGTTTTGCGTTGTCATGTCAGCGACCGTTTGGTAGCTGATGTTTTTTATGGCCGCAATGTTTTTAGCCACATATGCAACATAGGCTGGCTCGTTGCGTTCACCCCGGTGAGGCTCCGGCGCCAGATAAGGACAATCTGTTTCCACTAAAATTTTTTCTAAGGGGATTTGTGCCACTACTTCTCTAACAGATTCGGCATTTTTGTATGTGATAATGCCGGTAAAACCCAAATAAAAACCTAGATCTAAAAATCTTTGCGCCATTTCTTTGCTTGAACCAAAGCAATGGATAACGCCAAAAAATTTATTTGCGTTGGTAGAGACGCGATTAATCGCGTCTCTACCAGACAAAATATCCAAAATATCTTGATATGCGTCTTCTGGATTTTCCTTTGACCCCCGCGCATGCAAAACCACTGGCAAATTATTTTTAGCTGCAAAATTCAATTGCTTTAAAAATCCTTGCTTCTGTTTTTGTTTCCAGCTATTCACTGTTTGCTTTGCAAGCAAAGAAGGCTCGTGCCAATAATCCAAACCAATCTCGCCAATAGCCACTATTTTATTATATCTATCATCATCAATTAATTCTTGATATTTATTTTCATCAAATTTCTCCTCGCGGCTTTTAAATTTTATTTCTTCCTCATCAACCTCTGTCTCGGACAAATGTATGGGGTGCAGACCGATGGCGGCGTATACGCCCTCCGGATATTTTTTCGCCAGCTCAAAAGCTCTTTTTGAGGTGTCAAACTGCGAGCCCACATTGATCAGCCAAATATCTTTATCTAAAGCGCGACGGATCACTTCAGATCCGTCGTCTTTATAGGCGTTGAAATTCAGATGTGCGTGGGTATCAATGAGCATGAATTAGAAAGGTATCTTGTAATACGGTAAAGACTGAATAATCTTTGTTGTTTTTTTAATTACTTCAGGCCAAAGTGGTGATAAAAGGCCTATGATTGTGACTAACCATGGTGCAATATATGATTCTTGCAGATATCCAAGTAGATAATAAGTTAACGGATTTTCGATAGCAGTAATAATCACTATAGCGATTCCTAGCAAAATTATACCGCTAATTAAACCTAATACTCCTCCTGCCAATTTATTAATTGTTTTAAGAAATGGGACAAATGATAAAATATTAAAAGTTTTTTCAATAAGCCAACCGCCAACACCAATTATTCCATTAACAACAAAAAGGATGGCAATAAAACTAATAATTTTTGACAAAGATTCATGATGTTCAAAAAATGGTATTACTGTTAGCCAGTCAGCTAATTGAATATATAAATGACTTGCAATAATTATACCAAGTATAATCCCTATTAAACCCGCTAAAGTTCTAATTAATCCTTGTTGCCAACCACGAATAAAAAAACCTAATATTATAATTAGAAGAATAATATCTACTATTAACATATTTTTTAAATTAATTTATAATATTTATATTCTAGGAAATAGTGCTTGTGCTTTCTTTATTTTATCTGCAGTTAATATTTTAATAATTTTCTCCGCGGTTTGCGGCATAAATGGCTGAAGTAAATCGGCCACATTCAAAAGATCTTGAGCGATGGGTGCTAAGATTTTTTTCAATTCTTCATGATCTGTTATTTTCCAAGGCTGGGTGTTGGTAATAATTTCATCACACTTACGAAGTTCGGCCCAGAGAATTTTTAAAGCCTCGTCAAATCTGTAATTTGACATTTTTTGATCAAATTCTTTTTTAAGTTTCGTATCACCACCCTGTTTAATGATTATTTTAAGTTTGTTTTTCTCAATAAGAGTCGTTACCCGGGCAACTAAATTCCCCAGACCGTTGGCTAAATCAGCATTGTATTTTTCCGGAAAACGTTCTACGCGAATATCCGCTTCCTGGCCAAAGCTAAATTGAGATAATAATAAATAGCGCGTAGCGTCAACGCCGTATTTTGATACCAACTCATCAGGATCAATGACGTTGCCGCGCGATTTGCCCATTTTTTGGCCGTCAATGGTAAAAAAGCCGTGAATATATTCAGATTTTGGCAAAGGCAAACCAAGAGCAATGAGCATCGCTGGCCAATATATAGTATGGAATTTAAGTATATCTTGGGCCATAAGATGGACATCAACTGGCCAGAATTTTTTAAAAAGCTTTAAATCGCTTGGGTAGCCAAGCGCGGTAATATAATTTGAAAGAGCGTCTACCCAGACATAAGATTTTTGAGTCTGATCAAAAGGCAGTTCAATCCCCCAAGCAACAGATTCTCTGGAAACGGAAAAATCATCAACAAAATCAAGCAGGGAAAGCGCTTCATTTTTTCTTGAAACCGGTAAAATTTGAAATTCGTCATTGGCAATTTTTTCCCTGATAATTTCTTTGTAATCAGAAAGACGGAAAAAATAGTTTTTTTCTTTTAAAGCTTCCGGTTTTTTATTGTGATCCGGACATTGGCCATTAACTAATTCTTTTTCAGTTAAAAATTTTTCACAGCCGGTGCAGTAAAGACCTTGATAATTATCTTTATAGATAACATCATTGCCTTTGGGTGTCTGGCCATTTTTTAGTTGGCTGAAAATTTGCTTAACGCGCTCAATATGGTCTTTATCAGTAGTCCGAATAAAATAATCATTTGAGATATTTAAGTTCTGCCATTTTATTTTATATATTTCAGCAATTTCATCGCAAAATTTTTGCGGGCTCTTATTTTCAGCTTGAGCAGCTGCGGCAACTTTACTGCCATGTTCATCTGTGCCAGTCAAATAAAAAACATCAAAACCATTCTGCCTTTTCCAGCGCGCCAAAACATCACCGACCACAGTGGTATAGGCATGACCGATGTGGGGCTTGTCATTGACATAGTAAATGGGTGTAGTGATGTAATACTTTTGTTTTTTGGGCATAGATTATCTCTGGTTCAGATCTCTGATCTGAACCTTAAAGATAAGATATTTTAATCTTGGTTGGAATTTTGCAGACAGATGACCATTCCCAATCTTCTGGATAGTAAACATATTTCTTTCTAACTGGATTGAGTTGAATATATTCCATCTTTTGATTATACATCTCTTCGCTCTCAATTAATTTGGGATAATTTTTATCATACCACAGTTTAAATTTACCATTTTCTTCAAATAATTTAAAGATCCCTGGTTCAGCGGCAATAATATTTTTCTGTAATGCATTTGTTAAATATTTTTTCATATCTCTGACCACTGCTATTAAATCAGGCGCTTGACCCACAAAATGTAAATGGTTAAGCATGAACACAAAGCCGTATATTTTTAACCCTTTGTATTTTTGACAATAGACAAACGATTCTTCTAATATCTCAAACCTGTTATGACGATCAAATATATAATACAAGTGATTTACTGAAAAAGTTACGAAATATATTTGATCTTTTAGATTTTTTAGTATTCGCCAGGTTGGCATATAACTGATCTTAATGGTTCAATTCAGAGAATTGA
>PFHP01000055.1:0-2525 GCA_002782365.1 Candidatus Kuenenbacteria bacterium CG_4_8_14_3_um_filter_39_15
CTTTAGGGGAGGTAAACCTTGGCTAAAACCAGTAAAAATATTTACTATTTTTTCATTGATATACAACCCAACCAGATTTTTATCCTGCTCAAATTTTTCAGCCGCCTCTTGAGTCACGCCCAATGACAAAATCATATCCGCGTCAATAAAACCTAAAATGTCTCCCACTGCCTGGCGCGCGCCAAAATTTCTTTGCGCCGAGCGTTCCGGACCAACATTAAAAACTTTGTCAGTATATTGTCGCGCGATTTCTTTAGTGTGATCAGTTGAATTATTATCTACCACAATAATTTCCATTTCTTGCGCGTCAAAAATTTGCTTTTTTATGGATTCCAAACAATTTTTAATATTTTGCTGTTCGTTTTTGGTGGAAACGACAAGAGATATCATAAAGACACCGATTTAAAAAGTTACAATGTAATTTCAACCGAAATTGGATAGTGGTCTGATGCTTTTTTAAAAAGATTTTTTTTATAATTTTTAAATTTTTTTGTTTTTATTTCAGAAGTACAAAAAATATGATCAACAGTTAAAATCAATCCGTTTTCCCCCAAATCAGACAGTGGCGTAAACACCGTTGGCTGTCTGTCTTTTAAATTCTCGCCTCGAGCGTCTAATAATCCCTTGGCTAAAATAAGAGGAATTACATCTACTCTCAACATATTGCTAAAAGAAGGTTTAAAATATGAATTAAAATCTTTTCTTTTTTTAAAATCAGGGTTTATTTTTAAAAATCTTTTAAAGTTATCCTTGCTTTGTTTTATATCTTTTGGATTAATGGCATTAAAATCTCCCATGATAATAGTAGGGTTAGGATTGATCTTATTGAAAAGAGTTTGTATTTGTTCTAAGCGGGCGTCCTCGCTTAAGTCATCTAAGTAAATAGTAAAAATATCAAGAGTTTTATTATGAGGGAATTTTAATTCGGCTTGAATACAATTTCTTGTTATTAAACTAACTTTTTTAAATTTAACATTTAAAAAATTAGTCAGAACAGTAAGACCGATTTTTTTATCAACTCTTACATCGTCCATATTAATATGAAAAACTTTTTTATAATTAAATAATTTTTTTAAATCTTGCTGTCTAAAAATATCTTTCCACTTAAAAGTATCAATTAAACCAATAAAATCAGCATCAATCTCTTTAATTGCTTTTTTTAAAAGGTCTAATCTCTGCGGTTTTAGTGAATTAAAATTATAATCATTAAAACCACCACTCATTATATTGTATGAAGCAATTTTCATAATTAAGATAAAATCAATTTCCAAATTACAAAAAATCAACTACCTCGCAGCAAGCTGACGGGGTATGTTAAGGAAGGATTATTATATATTGAGAAACCTACGGTTTCTCAAACTCTTCCCTAATAAGGTAACCTCGCAGCAAGCTGACGAGGAATAATATCATTTAAAACATCTACTTGGAAATTGAACATTGTTATTTGAAAATTGGAACTTGCCCGCCTTGCCGCGAGGTAGATATCTTGGAAATTGCATAATTGTTATTCTGTATTAAATCTACTATAATTAAACAATAAAAGCAATTTTTATGATTAGACAAATCATTAAACAAAACTGGCTCATTTTTTTACTGCTTGCCGCGGCAGTAATTTTGGTTTACGCTAATTCCCTGACCAATGACTTTGTCTCTGATGATGTAATGGGAATTTTAAAAAATGAAAAAATCGGCGAGTTTAGCTGGAGCTTGAATTTTCCATTGACTTTCCAGTGGGCCGCCACTTATCATCTCTTTGGCAAAAATCCAATTCCCTTCAGAACTGAAAATATTTTATTTCATCTGGCTAATGCTTGGCTGGTTTTTATTTTGCTCTTTCTTTTAACGCAAAAAAAATCAGTTGCTTTGCTAACTGCTTTGATTTTTTCGGTTCATCCAATTCTGACCGAAAGCGTGACTTGGCTTTCCGGCGGAATTTACGCCAAATATACTTTCTTTGTCTTGCTGGCGCTTCTTTTTTATATAAATTTCCGCATAGTTCCGCATAATATTCCGCATAGTTCCGCATTAAAGCCAACACTAAAAAGAAAAATATTATTAATCAGTTTATCATTATTATCATTCCTAACCGCATTAACCTTCTCCGAAAAAGCGATGATTTTCCCCGGCATTATTTTTATTTATGAAATCGCTTTTGGTTCACTCAAAAAACATTGGTTAAAATTGACGCCGTATTTTTTAATCAGCGCTGGTTGGTTTGCCGTCAATTTTTTTAAACTGGGGCAAAGAGCGGCCAGCTTGGAGCAGGATTTTTATCAAAGTCCGGAGAGAGCGCACCCTCTAATCCAAATCCCAATTTCTATCAGCTATTATCTGCAATTAATTTTCTGGCCGGAAAAACTTTCACTTTACCAAACAGAAATGTTTTTCTCCAGCTGGGAATACTGGCTAAGGCTCGGCATAACCGGACTGCTTTTGGCCGCGATCATATTCTTATTCATCAGAATAATTATAAAAAAGGCCTCTGTTTTAGAAAGGCATATTTTTTTCTGGCTGTCATTTTTTAT
>PFHP01000055.1:2548-3277 GCA_002782365.1 Candidatus Kuenenbacteria bacterium CG_4_8_14_3_um_filter_39_15
TCGCCAGTTTTGTTTTAATGTGGCAAGTTTTAAATGAAAAATTTTATGAAACAAAAAAAATGTATTGGTTGGTCGGTATTTTAATTATCTTAGCGCTTGGCGCCAGAACCATAACCCGCAATAACGACTGGAAAAATCAGGATACTTTGTGGCTCTCAACAGTCAAGGTGGCGTCATCCGGTCATGTGATCCATAATAATTTGGGCGATATGTATGGACGATGGAAACAATATGACAAATCAATTTCTGAATACAAAACCGCCATTGCCATTCAACCAAATTACGCTGATGCTATGCACAATTTAGCCAATACTTATTTAGAAATAAATAAAGTGGAAGAGGCGATTTATTGGTATTCGCAAGCGATAAAATTCGGACCGCGTCTGTGGCAGTCTTACCAAAATTTGGGCGCGATTTATTATCAGCTTGGCGAACTTAAAAAAGCCGAGGAACTTTTTGCGCAGGCAGTGGAAATTAATCCAAGCGATGAAAATTTGAAAAAGAATTTGGAAATCATCAGGACACAAAAAGCACTTAAACACTAAATCACTAAAGCGCAAAAAACACTTAAAAAAATATGAAAATTCTCTTTGATCATCAAGTAGAGATGTTTATTGCTTCGCTTGAGAAACCAACTATTGCCAAGGTTTTGCGGGCTATTGATTTATTAGAATGTTTTGGTTGCCAACTTGGTTTGCCACAAAGCAAAAAGGTTAAAAACAATCTTTT
>PFHP01000055.1:3336-7756 GCA_002782365.1 Candidatus Kuenenbacteria bacterium CG_4_8_14_3_um_filter_39_15
TAAACAAGAACTTGGGCAAGCAATTAGAAAATTACGGGATTTGACTTAATATAACATATACGTTATACTGGATATAGTTAATATTTTATGTGGATAACTTATGAAATCTTATAAAACATTAAAAAAACAATTACTCAGAGATAAAGAAATAAGAAAGGCCTACGATGAATTAGGTCCGGAATTTGAATTAATTCAGATGATTATTGAAAAACGGATTAAACAAAATTTGACCCAGTCAGAATTAGCTGAAAAGCTTGGCACCAAGCAGTCTGCCATTTCTCGTTTAGAGCGAGGAGCTTATAATCCAACGCTTGCTTTTTTGCGCAAAACAGCCAACGCTTTGGGAGCTGAAATTCACATCTCTTTTTCATAAACTTTTAATTTTTTACTTTTTTTGAAATCCCCCAAATGCCCGATGACTTTCAATCCGGCTTTTAGATAAAATTTAATATCAGCAGTTGAGCGGACAGATTTAATTTTATTTAAAAAAAATTTGGGAGTTAAAAATGATCTATAAAGCGCGCGGATCATTTTTTTTATTTCTGCGTCAGAAAGTTGAGTTCGCATTACTTGTTGGGACTGGTCAAAGTTGTCATAGTTAAGTGTGTTTAATAAATTATTCTCTTGGCAATATTTATACAATTCTGTGCCCGGGTAAGGAATCATAATCGTAGCTTGCAAAGAATCAACAATGCCGTTGCGGAATAATTTTTTAGCCAAGTCCAAAGTTTTTTGCGCATCTGATTTTGTCTCCCAAGGATAGCCGACCATCACTGTAATATGCGGCTCAAGCCCGGCCTTTTTGCAAATTTTTAAACAGGGCTCTATTTCATCCGCGCGCAAACCTTTATTTAATTTATCCAATGTCTTTTGGTTAGCTGATTCTAGCCCGAATAAAATCATTCTAAAGCCGGCTTGTTTCATTAGTTGATAAATTTTCAAGTCCTTAATGGCGTTCAGGCGCATATTGCAGCTGATTTTAACTTTTTTATTATAACCGCGTTCAATCATTCCCTGACAAAATTCAGTTAGCCAGTCCCCAATGGGAAAAGTGCCAGAGTCGTCCATAATTTCTTTCACGCCTAATTTAATCAGCGAGCCGATTTCATCTAAAACATTTTCCACTTTCCTTGTGCGATAGCAATTATCTGGAAACAAAGTATTCGCCCATGAACAAAATGTGCATTTGCCATACCAGCAGTCGCGGCTGGCCATAATATAACTCCCGGGCGTGTATTTGAAATTGCCGTTTTTAAAAGCATATAATTTCCATTTAGTAAGTTCGCGGTCAATTTGCGGCAAAGAGTTTAAATCATGTTCTAATTCAAAGGCACCTGTATTAATAATTTTTGGATTTTGGATTTTGGATTTTGGATTTTCTAAATAATACCATCCCGGCTCTAATTCCTCGCCGCGGCTCAAATGATTAGCCAAATTTAATAACATAAAATCATAATCACCGCCGGTTAAAACATAATCCACCGGACATTTTTCAAAAGATTCTTCGGGCAAGGCAGTCGCATGATCACCCATCAGAACAATTTTAAATTTTTCCGCCAAATTCCCTTGCGAATAATTCACGCTTGTGGAAGGCGGATCACCTGAAGGGTGACAATTTTTAATTTTAAAATTTTCATTTTTCAACTCTTTAATAATTTCCCAGTGTCTTTTGATCACCGGCGTCTTGGTTTCAATGGCAATAATATCTGGTTTTTGTTTTAAAATTCTTGCCAGCCACTCTCGGTAACTTAATTCCTCGGCAATTCCGTCATCCCAAAAAACCTCGTAACCATTTTGTTTGAGCAAGCTGGCGGCGCTGGCAGGCACCATTGGGTAAATATAGGTGGGATTTAAAAACCATTGGAACTGCCGATTTTGTCCCAAAGTCGGTTTGCCTTTTGATGATTCAATTGGCGGATAAGAAATGGCAATTTTCATAACGGACTTTTAATCTTTTTTAAGCTGGGATGAGTTACTTTGGTGTAAATTTGCGTCGTTCTAATATTGGCATGGCCCAAAAGTTCTTGCACATAACGGACATCCACGCCATTTTCCAAAAGATGCGTGGCGAAACTGTGCCGCAGAGAATGAGAAGTCGCCGGCTTTTTTATACCTGCTTTTTTCAATGCCGTATAAAAAACTTTCTGTGCTGTTCTTTCGGTTAATTTTCCACCGCGCTCACCCTTAACCCGGCTCCATAACTTAAAGCTATCAGTAATTTGTGCTTTTTGTTTTCAATGCTCGCCAATATTTTTTTAATCTCCAGCCGCGATAGAACTTCCGGCAGTTTTTTGCTGGTTTTGGAAAATTTCAAATCAATCTTTTCCACTGATTTTAAAATTTCGCGATAAAAAAACTTGATCGCGTTAAGGTATAAATTTATGGTTTGACCGGCATCGCCCCGCTCTTGATGTTGAAGTAAAAATTTCCTCACCTTTTCTTCTGAAGTAAATATCTTGGCATTGTTTAAAGATTTTAAAAAATTAAAATAATCATTAAGGCAAAACAAATAGCTTTTAATGGTTTTTCTGCTGTAATTTCTCAAAAGCAATTCTCTTTTGGTCAAAGCCAGATACTTGGGAAAATCAGTTTGCATAATTTAAAAATATAGTTTAAAATTAACTTATCAACAATATCTTAATTATACCAAATTATACCAATAATTCGCATAATATACCAATAAAGGTCGCTTATACGAAATGTTTTCGCATAATAAAGAGTTGTGCGAAATAAATTTTTTATCTTTGTGAAAATTAAAAGTTTTGTGATTTAAACAGGGACAGAAAATTTGATTTTTTTTATTTATAGAGGGGTAATAAGGAGTTTTTTTGCTCCTGGAATCGCAAAAAAGTTTATTTATATAACTTTGATAAAAATGAACACCACAACAAAAAAATATTTAGCTTTTGCGTCCTATGATTTTAGCAATTCTGGATATGTGATAATGTTCCAGTCTTTTTTATTTCCAGTTGTTTTAACGAGTGTATTAGCATCTACTTCGTTCGACGCAAATAAAACTTGGGCGTGGTTGGTTATGGCTTCGTCAATAATTTCGGTTGTCGGCGCTCCATTTCTCGGAAAACTTGCCGATAAAATCGGCAAATGGAAGGTTTTTTCATTGATGGTGGCTTTGGCGGGGTTATTAGCTGCCCTTACAATCAATAGTCTAAGTGCTTGGATTTTGATTATTGGTTTTTTGATTTTTAACACCGCTTTTGAATTTTCTCAAAGTTTATACGATTCTTTTTTGAGAAATGTCGAACAGGACGAAAAAGCCACAACCTCATTATCCACTTTTGCTTGGGGTGTGGGATATCTCGGAGGGGCAATTTTCTCAATCATCTATCTTTTTATGCAAAAAAATGATATTTCCAATAGCTTGATGCTAACTATTTTTGCCTTTTTATTTTTAGTTTTATCTATACCTGCCATAATCAGTTTCAAAAAAATAGAACGAGAAAAGAAAATTGACATAGAACTAGATGAAAATCTCAAAGATATCCTTCATCCAAAAAATCCAGTTCCTTGGGTTCATTTATTTATCTATTGGGTAATAGCTGACTGCGTGGCCGCCGCCGTTTATTTTCTGCCACTTTATTTACAACAAGAATTGAAAATAGAAATAAAAACTGTCGGCATGCTTTTGTTGGGTGCACAGGTCTTAGCTTTTCCAGCTACAATATTTATGGGCAAAGTAGCAAATAAAATCGGAAGGATACGCACAATAAAAATTTCATTATTGATCTGGGGCTTGTCTTTGTTTTTATTATTATTATTTGCTAAAGGAATTAAAGATATAATTCCAATCATGATTATGGTTTCGTTTGTCATTGGGACAACACAGTCTATCTTGAGAGCTCATTTTGCTACCCGAGTTTCAGTTGATAAATCTGGCGAAGGACTAGGTTTCTATGCTGTAGCTCAAAAATCTGCATCAATAATATCTCCAGCGTTAATTATACTCGTCACGACTATCACTAATTCAATTAAACCTGCATTTGTGGTTTTATTATTACTAGTAACCATAGGTTTTCTATTAGCGCCACAGCTTAATAAAAAACAATTAGTGCAATAAGGAGTTTTGAAAAAAAGGAATTCACCCCTAACCCCTCTTCCTTTTTTTTAAAACAAAAATCAAATTTTCTTAGTAACAAAATAAAGTTTAGTTCAATAAACACGAGATAAAAAATTTACATCGCACAACACGGCACATGCGGTTCAGAAATTTTGCGCAATTATATTCCAAGGAGTGCAAAATTTCCTCTCCCAAATTGCGCTGACGAAATGGCAAGTTTAGTGATATAATCAAGATAGGCGATAATTAATAAATTTAATCAATAATCTACGGCGCAACTTCGCATATGGTGGCACGTTAGGCACCGCGGTTCCCGGCGCATTAAGCAAAATTTTACTCTTTTAA
>PFHP01000046.1 GCA_002782365.1 Candidatus Kuenenbacteria bacterium CG_4_8_14_3_um_filter_39_15
CGATTTATACCAGAAAAACAAGCAAATTATCATTTCTTCTGACCGGCCGCCGAAAGCAATTCCGACCATAGAGGACAGATTGCGCTCAAGATTTGAGTGCGGTATGATAGCGGACATTTCCGCGCCAGACCTTGAGACGAGAATCGCCATAATCGGAGCAAAATTAATAGAAAAAGCATACCAGCTGGAAGATGAGATTATTAATTTAATTGCTACCAGCATCCAAAGCAATATCAGAGAAATTGAGGGGGCAATCAACAGAATTATCGCTTATCATGAGTTAAAAAAAGAAAAACCAACAATGGAAACAGTCAAACCAATTCTTTCCAGCCTGATAAATTTGCCGAGAAAGGGCTCAATTACCCCAAAAATTATCACTGAAATAGTGGCTGAATACTTTGATATCGCCATCAATGATATTCTTGGCTCGTGCAGAAAAAAAGAGCTGGTTGTGCCAAGGCAGATTATCATGTTTTTAATGCGGGAAGAATTAAATTATTCTTTTCCCAATATTGGCAGTGAGCTCGGCGGCCGAGACCATACGACGGCGATGCACGCGCACAATAAAATTAAAAATAAAATGTTAGACGATGAAAAATTAAAACAAGATGTCATCCTTTTAAAGCAAAAAATATTTAATTTGGCTTAATCGTTTAAAATTTTTTGGAAAAAGTACTGATAACTATTTGGATAAACCAGCTCCGCTTGTTTAAAAAACAGGTAAAAGCTGTTAATTAAAAAATATTTTCGCACCCCAAGTTTGGTAATATTTTTTTAGGGTGGATAAGAGACAAAGTTATTAAGGCAAAAACCAAGAGCATATTAAGAACTAATCCACTGCCAGAAGCCCGGAAATAAAGAGCTTAATAGACTAATTAACTGATTAATTGCTTGCTTATTAATATAATAAGATTAATTAATTAATTAAATAAAATTTATGAAAGTAATTTGTACACAGGAAAATTTAACCAAGGGATTAAATATTACCTCGCATATTGCCGGTAAAAATATTACTCTGCCTATTTTAAATAATATATTGATAAAAATTGAGCAGGGAAAATTTAATCTTATTAGCACTAATTTAGATATTGGCATAAAAACATCAGTCAGGGGTAAAGTGGAAGAGGCGGGTGAAATTACCGTGCCAGCCAGGCTGTTTTCAGAATATATCGCCCTGGTATCATCGGGTAATATTGAGCTAACCAGAAAGGATAATGATTTAGTCATTGGTGCCGGGGAGCAGCAAAGCGTGATCAAGGGCCAGGGGGCGGATGAATATCCAATTGTGCCGGAAATAGAGGGCGTGGAATATTTTAGCTTGGAAACCATGGAATTTAAAGAGGTTTTAAGCCAAGTAATCTTTAGTGCCTCATATGAAGATATCCGGCCAGAGCTTTCCGGGGTGCTGTTTTTATCCCAGGATGATAAGCTGGTTTTCGTGGCTACTGACAGCTATCGTTTAGCCGAAAAAATAATTAGTCTGGGAAAAGAAAATGAAAAAATTGGTAAAATAAAAAAAATAGTGCCATTGATGGTCCTGCAAGAAATACTGCGCATTTTAGGCGATAATCAGGGAAAAGTTGAAATTGGTTTTAATGAGAATCAAATTATTTTTAAATTTGATGAAACAGTCATTATTTCAAGGCTGATTGAGGGTAATTATCCTGACTATAAGGAAATAATCCCAAGCGAATACAGGATCAGAGCGATGGTTGACAGAAATAGTTTGATAAAAATTATCAGGACAGCCAGCCTTTTTTCAAAAAAGGGCATTAATGACATACTCCTGGAGTTTAATAGTAAGGAAAAAATATTAAAGGTTTCAGCGGCTAATATGCAGTTGGGCGAGAATAAAGCAACCATTGGGATAGAAAGCGAGGGAGAAAACAACAGCGTGGTTTTTAATTATAAATATCTGCTTGACGGCCTGCAAAACATGCCCAGTAAAAAGATTGTTTTTGAGCTAAGCTCCTCCGACAGCCCGGTAGTTTTAAAACCAGAAGGAATAAAGGATTATTTGTATTTAATCATGCCGATTAGAAGATAATCTTAGTGTGATATGTGATAATAATAATAATATAGAATTAGGATAATATATAATTTTAATATGATATTTGACAAGGTTTTAGATATTTAATAATATTGTAATACAAAGTATTACAATTAACATCTAAATATATGCGTGAAGTAATAAACATATCTCTCCCCTCTCCAATGGCTAAAACCGTGAAAACTGCCGTTAAAGCCGGTTTTTATTCCTCCACCAGCGAATTTTTTAGGGATTTATTAAGAGATTGGCAAAGAGGCAGGCTTTTAAACGAGCTGAATAAAAGCCAACTTGAAATAGCCGCTGGCAAAGGCAAGGTCTTAAGGTCTCTAAAAGAGTTGAGATAATCCTTAGTGTATGGAGATAATTTATAGTTCAAAATTCGCTCGGGAGTATCAAAAGCTACCTAGCAATATTAAAGATATTGCGGAAAAACGGGAGTCTCTTTTTCGTAAAGATCCTTTTGATCAAATATTTTGAAACTTTTAAGTAAAATTAAATTTATGAGCGTATATCAAACAATCCAATACGGTTATGTAATAATAGTCATTTTGTATCTGCTTTTCAAAAAAACATTATTTGAAAAAGTATTTAAAATTACACCTGACAAATATGTACTAAAATCTATTTTTGATGCATTATTTTTTGCTATCTTTGTTGGTGCTTTACCAATAGTAATTCTTGACTTAGACCATATTCTTAATCAGGGCATACCTAGACTAATGCAAAATTTAGGTTATTTTTTGCCTGTATTTATCATATCATTTATTGCAGTGCTTTTTATTAATAAAAATAAATACTCATCACTTGAAGATATTGGGATTGGAAAACGACAAACTATCAGTGTTGTTCAGAGTGAAAAACCAAAACTTGCCAAATCAATTCGGAGAGGATATTTAACACCGTTGATATTTTTAACAATCGCAATAATTTTGTTTATACTAACTTGGTTGGCAGGGCAAGGATGTGATGACGTTGGTTGCATAGGTCTTTTATATCCATTGGGCACTGCCGTAATATGTTTCCTTTTATTTTTAATATTTTTTGGGAAAAATATTATTGAACATCTTGAATACAGAAAATGGAATGAGAATAAAAAATTAATAAAAATAGTAGCATATAAAAGTAGATTAATTTTTGTACTCTTAATTGCCATTTGTATTTTATGTGTATTATTGACATTGATTAGCCCTTCTTTTTATTACCGCTCGGACTCCGATAAAGACATCTTATGCCAAATAATTTTTATTTCCCTAATATTAATTTCTTCCTTGTGGTACTTGCTTAAAAGATTAAAATTAAACGTAGTTGCACAAAGTAAAATCAGAACAATTGAAATTATAAATTTAGTTGCTTTAATTGTATTATTTTTTGGTTTTTATCTATTCATTAATCGTTATCAAAATATTTGTTATATGGGTACTATTACTAAAGATAAACAAAAGTTAATAAATATTTGCGAAAAGAGTCTTTTCTGTAAATTAAAGCCGGTAAAATATAGAATTGAGTATGATCGAGGACATAGAATATTTACTTATAGTTCAATTGACTATAAAACAAATCCAGAAAGTTACCAGGATGGATATGAATGCATAAATAAATAAAATTTAAGATTTGATAAACTAATGTGTCTTGATTTACAAAATTCACCCCAACCTCTTTTTTGAATCAAAACTTAGATAAAAAGAAAAACCTGATTTTGCGTCAGGTTTTTCTTTGTGATAGTTATTATTTATAAACTTTTATTTTAAGATAGCGGGCGCCCCAGGACTGGGCAGTGGGAAGTTCTGGCATCCAGACATCAAGGCGGTGATAATAGCGGGCATTCATCCTGTCTAAAACAATAAACATTTTGTCGCCAAAATAATCAGGGATCTGAATTTTAGTGCCGTAAGGAAAAGCATTACTAGCAATCATCCCCCAGAAAACATGATCACCCCAAGCGGCAATATATGGCGAGCCGTCTGTTTCAGCCTCTCTTGAAGTATAGGCAGTGGCAGTAATATATGTTTCATAATAAGCAAGCTCCTGATTGTCTGGCAGTGATGAGCTGGCTTGGTTTTGTTCCGCAACACCCTGGACACGGGGGTTGTCAGGATGGTTGCTGATGGCTAGCTCAATAGGACCGCGGCCATAATCAAAATTTACT
>PFHP01000042.1 GCA_002782365.1 Candidatus Kuenenbacteria bacterium CG_4_8_14_3_um_filter_39_15
ATTGGTGGGGATGATGACGGTCTTAAATATTAGGGGAAAAGAAGTAAATAAGATATAATTAAAATAGATATTAAAAGATATTAAAAGATATTGAAAGATATTGAAAGATATTGATGATATTATTAAAAAATTTTCAAAAGAATTTTTTATGCCTGCTGATGATTTGCAAAAACAAATAGATGATTTAATTAATATTCCTTTTAATGGGAGTAAGACTAGTTCCTTGCCAAAAGATGAGGACGAATTTTTAAGTGAGGAAAATAGCGATAGTGAGTTAACGGCAGACCATGTAATTGAGGAGAAGGAAACAACGGCGACCGGGGTGAGCGAGAAGCGGGAGAATGGTCAGACAGAGGAAAAACAGCCGCCGCTTTATGAAAGAGCAGAAAATGAGAGCATTCTAAAGGCGAACAAAAAAGATGACAGCCTGTTAAAAAACATTGCGCCAGCAGATAAGCAAGAACAACTGGCAGATAAAATGAAACAGCTGGAACAGGCAAGAAAAGAGGAACAAATTAAAGAAACTGCCCTGTCTCAAGGTTTGGGGTATATTAATTTGAAAGGCCTGCCGATAATGCCGGAGGCATTGCGTTTAATAGCGGAAAACGAGTCTCGGGCAAAAGGAATGATAGCCTTTATGTATAAAAAAGGAATGAGTATCAGGCTAGCAGTTATTGATTATAATAATGAGGTGCAAAAGATTATTTCAAGATTAAGCCAGGAACACGAGGGAATTAACGCGTCAGTTTATTTGACCAGCGAAGTAAGTATGGCCGCGGCCCTAAAAGCTTACGCGGCTTTGCCAAAAATCATTCCGCATGTTGATGAGGTGGCGGTCTTGGAGTCTGATCTGGAAGAATCAGCCGCCGAGCTAAAAGATTTAAAAGAGCTGGCTGAAAAAATTAAGAAAGTTAATATCACCCAGGTTTTGAGTTTGATACTTTCAGCGGCTATCAGAGTTGAATCAAGTGATATTCATATTGAGGCGGAGGAATCCGGCATTAATCTGCGTTTTAGGATTGATGGGGTATTGCATCATATCGCCGGGTTAGAAAGGGAGATCTGGGACAAATTAGTTTCCAGGATTAAATTAAGCTCAAAATTAAAGATAAATATAAAAGACAAGCCGCAGGACGGTAATTTTTCAGTTCATGCCAAAGGCGAGCCGATTGATTTTAGGGTGTCAACCTTACCCACACTTTACGGGGAAAGCGTGGTGATGAGGATTTTATACCATGCCAAGGTCAAGGGAATGAATTTAGATAATTTGGGCATTGAGGAATATAACAGGAAGATTTTAGACAGAGAGTTGACCAAGCCGAATGGCATGCTGGTTGTCACCGGTCCGACCGGGGCTGGGAAAACCACCACTCTTTACGCGATTTTAAACAAGTTGAACACGGCTGATAATAAGATAATTACCATTGAGGATCCGATTGAATATAAGATTAAAGGGATTAATCAATCGCAAGTGAATAAAGACAGGGACTATACGTTTGCCAAAGCTTTAAAGTCGGTGGTCAGGCAGGACCCGGATATTATCTTGGTCGGGGAAATTCGCGACAAGGAAACAGCTGAAATTTCACTTAATGCCGCCTTAACCGGGCATCTTTTATTCGCCACCCTGCATACTAATGACGCGGCCGGGACAATCCCCAGATTTTTAGCTTTAGGAGCTAAACCATATTTATTAGCGCCTGCCTTAAACACCTCGCTGGCGCAAAGATTGGTCAGAAAAATTTGTGAGCAGTGCAGAACAGAGGAGGTAATTGATGAAACTAAAAAAGAAAGAATCAGACTGGAGCTGTGGTCTCTGCCAGAACAGCACAGGAATTTATTGCCGGAGGAGCTTAATAATTTGAAATTTTTTAAGGGCGAGGGTTGTGAAAAATGCGCCGGTTTGGGGTACAAAGGCCAGATTGGTATTTTTGAAATATTCCAGGTGACTGATGAAATCAGGGATATGATTCTGGCTGACAATGTGTCTGAACACAAAATGAAGGAGCTGGCAGTCAGAAATGGCATGATCACTATGGTACAGGATGGAATTTTAAAGGCGCTTCGCGGCGTGACAAGTTTGAGCGAGGTGTTCCGGGTGAGTTGACCCCCTCCCTAACCCTCCCCCGCTTGCGCGGGAGAGGGGCCTGCCCGTATTGCTACGCACTGAAAAACAGTTGGTGATTCTATCAATGTGGGTTAAGGTGTGAAAATAATTTTTCTCAAAAATAAAAAAGCCCCGGCTAAATAAATCAGCGCGGGGCTTTAAAACTTCTACCCCGATTTATCGGGGGTTTAGCGGCTTTTAAGCCGCTTATTTTACTAACTGCATCCGACGAACTTGTGAAAATTCACCGGCGTGCAATTTGTAGAAGTAGATGCCGCTAGGTAGATTTGAGGCACTGAATTGAACCTCATAACTGCCAGCGGTTTCCTCCTTGTTAACCAGAGTTGTCACCTCCTGCCCGGTAAGATTATAAACTATCAGTGTCACATAACTGGTAGTCGGCAGGGAGTAACTAATGGTGGTAGTTGGGTTGAACGGGTTGGGGTAGTTTTGGTTCAGAGAGAAGTTGTTTGGGATACTAACTTCTTTCAAACTTTTTACCCCGGTAGTTGATAATTGGTCAAATTTCACGGCTTCCACTTTGTAGTCCAAAACCTTTTCCGGCATTTCAACTGACAAACTGCCGTCATTGGCAATCTTTGTCTCCTGCCAAAAACTCCCATCCTCCAGACGAGCAGTAACATTAAAGACATTACCAGTTACTGATCGGATGTTTAGTACCCTGCCACTAATTTCAGATGAGACATCGGTTGCGATGATTGGTGAATTGCCAGGTCTCTTACTCATCAACTCACCAATACCTAACCCTTGTACCAGCGGGTCAGAAGAATTATTGATCCAGATATTGATAAGGGCGGCGCTAATCAAGTCTGGTTGAGAAAAAAGCACTGCACCGCGGCCGTAATTTATCCCTTTTTTTGTGTATCTGGTGCGATAATCTAATGATGATAGAACATAGGAAGCCAGCAGCTCAACGTCCTGCTTATCAACTACGCCATCATCATTTACATCGCCACGAATACCATCAATAGAGGTAATCGTTCTTGTAAGGGACAAATAATAACTTTGCAACTGTTGAGTGCCAATCTCAACATACAAAGAATAGCCGGCCATCTCCCCCACAGGCAAGTTGTTGGTAGCATAGACGTTAAATAAGTAAAGAAAATCCAAACCGCTGTCAGACGAATTGGCTAGCCAGGTATAACGGTGACTATAATAATTTTTTTCCAAAAAAACAGTGCCGTCATATAATATCCCGTCCGGACCGCCGAATTCTTTTGTTTGCCAGTAGTATTCCAAGTCATCAAATCTGGAAAGTTCCTGGTTGTACACAATGGCCCGCAAGGCAATGATTTTGTTATCCGTTTTACTTATTGATTCCACCCCATGCTGGAGAAACCAGCTTTCGCCTGGTAGAACATAAAGCGTGTCCGGAGAAGGAATGTAAAAATCAAATGGATAGAGTGAAAGATTGGTGACTGTTAATTTTGACAAGTCACTTGCTACGAAGCCATATAAATCGCGTTGGCTTTGGGTTACGGGCCAGATAGCGTGGACTTGGTAATTATAGCTACTAAGCTCAGCACCCTCGACGACCTTCTCAATTACGAGGTAAAAATTATTGTCCTTATAGTTAAGACTCAACTTGTCCCCTAGTCTGATGTGGGGTGGTAAATTTTGGAAAAGGTAGAAAACAGTAATTTCTTCCACCCAGCCGTAGGCCTCAACATGAGCTACGGCCGACCCGAATTCGCTGGTCACATCAACTTGAGCAATAACCACGCTGCTTATTAAGATAATGGCGATCATTAAAAGTGTTTGTAGATGTTTCATCTTTCTTCTCCTTGGTTTTTTTTGGGTTCTTTTTCTGCGAATTACACTGCCTAATTTTTGTCAGTTAATTTTTTTGTCCTCCTTTCTTTGTTGCGAATTGTGAAA
>PFHP01000018.1:0-2975 GCA_002782365.1 Candidatus Kuenenbacteria bacterium CG_4_8_14_3_um_filter_39_15
CCAAGAATATCAAGAGCTAGCCGAAAAATTAAATATAAAAAATATCAAATTAATGCCCAAAGTAAGCCAACAGCAATTAGCCATTTATCAGCAGGCTTGCGATATTTTGCTTATGCCATTTCCTTGGACCGAGCACTATGCCTACTTTATGTCTCCCTTGAAAATGTTTGAAAATATGGCTTCTGGCCGGCCCATTATTGCCACTGATTTACCTGCCATAAAAGAAGTTTTAAATCAAAATAATGCCTTTTTAGTCAAGCCAGATGATCCTCAAGATTTAGCTAGGGGAATAGGAAGATTAATTCAAGACCAACAATTATCTATAACATTAGCCAATCAATCCCTAAAAGACATTCAGCAATATACTTGGCAAGCAAGAGTTGAAAAAATAATCAAATTTATATTAACGGAGGGCGGGATTGAAAAAAATTATCAAGAGAATATTTAAACTACAAAACTATGAAAATATTAATCACTGGCATCACGGGATTTGTCGGCAGTCATTTGGCCGATTATCTTTTAGCTAATTTTAGCGAGGTTGAAGTTTATGGCATTAAGCGATGGCGCAGTAAAATGGAAAATATTGAACATCTTACTGACGCTGTTAAATTTTATGATTGCGACATAAAAGATCCGCACAACATCTATGAGGTCATCAATGAAATCAGGCCTGAAAAAATTTTTCATTTAGCCGCTCAGAGTTATGTGCCAGCATCATGGGAGGCGCCGAATGAAACTCTTTTATTAAACATCTCTGGTCAAACAAATATTTTGGAAGCCGTAAAAAGCATTAGGCACAGAGAACCAGTCTATGATCCGATCATATTAATTGCCGGCTCTTCTGAAGAATATGGTTTGGTCAGACCGAATGAACTGCCAATTAAAGAAACAAACCAGCTAAGGCCTTTATCGCCCTATGCCATTAGCAAGGTTTGTCAGGATTTTCTAGGTTTTCAATATTGGAATTCATTTAAAATAAAATCAATTAGAAGCCGCGCTTTTAATCACAGCGGCCCGCGGAGAGCCGAAGTTTTTGTTGATTCAAATTTTGCTAAACAAATTGCTAAAATTGAAAAAGGATTGCAGCCGCCGCTGATTAAAGTCGGCAATTTAGAGGCCAAGAGAGATTTTACAGATGTCAGAGACATTGTAAGAGCATATTGGTTAGCCACTGAAAAATGTCAACCAGGCGATGTCTATAATATTTCCGCCGGCAATTGTTACAGTATCCAAGAAGTTTTAGATAAGCTCATTTCACTTTCTACTATAAAAGATATCAAGGTAGTCAAGGATCAGACTCGCTTGCGGCCTTCAGATGTTCCAATTCTTCAAGGTGACAGCTCCAAATTCAGAGCGGCTACCGGCTGGCAGCCCAAAATTGATTATTTAAATCAAACGCTCGCTGATATGCTCAATTACTGGCGCGCGCGCGTTTAATATGCAAATTAAAAATTTTAAATTTACCCCTGAAAATATCATTTATATTCTGCTGGCCGTTTCTTTTTTTATCGGCCTGCGGCATGCCTTGCCGATGCTCACAGTGGTTGGCGACGAGATGTATTTTGTCGGCGGAGTTTTGCGCGCCATGGAAAATCATACAATTTTGCCGGCAATGGGCGATGTGCCTTACGGCATCCTGACTTATTTTGCCAATTATTTTTTGATTGGCATTTTTTTAATAATTTTATGCCCAGTTTATGGCTTTAGCCTGGCTAGTCTTAAATTATCGCTAGTTATGCAGCCGGAAATAGTTTATCTTATTCCCAGAATTTTAAGCGCTTTTGTCAGTATAGGCCTGTTGTTTATTTTTAATAAAATCCTCAAAAAAGAGTTTCCAGACAGCCGCATCAGAATTTTTTTGCTCCTCCTGCTTTTTACTAACATGCTCACTACCCTAATTCTTCACACGGGTAAAGTTTGGGTGGCGAGCGTGTTTTTAGCCTTGCTTTCTTTTTATTATTTATACCGCTCGCTAGATGCGCCCAAAAACAAATATATTTTTTTGTCTATTTTTTTTGCTTTTTTGGCAGTTGCCAATCTGCCATTTTTTGGATTTGCTTTTATCAATTTGCCTATTTTATTTTTCTATCACAAAAAATTAAGAAAAAGAATTATTTATTATACCTTCATCTCGTTAGTAATTTTTACCATAATTTTGGCTTTAAATTTTTCCTCAACCAAAACTCTAATTATCAATCAGCTGACAAATTATAATCCCATTCTTGGTGAAACTATTATTTCAGACAATTTAAGCGTCCCTGCCTCGTTTTGGCTTAATTTCAAAAAAATATTAGCCTTTTTCCCGTTGCTGCTTATCACACTTTTAATTATTATAAAAAATAAAATTAAAAACAAGCCATTATTTATCATGGCTGGTTTATATTTTTTAGCTTATTATATTTCTCTTTCCATTCTCGGCACTTGGTCAACTAGTCTTGATAGCTATATTAGATATTCTTTTCCCCTGGCTTTCTTTTTAATTTTAATTATTTCAAGTTTTAATATTAAATTTAAAAAAATATTTTATTTTATCGCTCTTATTTCTCTTATCTATTTTATCCCTACTCTTTATTTTCTCTCTGCGCCCACCACTTTTAACCAAGCAAGAAATTGGATTATCAAAAACCTTAACCAGGAAAATATCATTATTGTCAACAATATCAACCATCTTGAATTACCTAAAAATAAAGCATCTTATGAGCTGTTGACTGACTATTATTGCGCCAGCAAATGCCAAAATGTCATTGAGCATGACTTAAACCAAGAATATAAATATATCGCCACAGACAAATATGTTAGGGATGATATTAAAATGCCTGCAGGTAAAGAAATTTATTATCTGGATTACCAAACAGGGGATGGCCAACTGATGTCCAGTTTTACCAATCCCACTGAATCAAGTTTTAATCTTGACGGCCGTATGGCTAACTATTTTGACTTCGCTTTTTTCCGTATCAAAAATTTCGGCCCGGATA
>PFHP01000018.1:2989-6572 GCA_002782365.1 Candidatus Kuenenbacteria bacterium CG_4_8_14_3_um_filter_39_15
TTTTCCACATTGACAAAATTCACAAATAGTAATAAAATACAACTAGTATGAAAGTAGGAACAATAACTAAAACAAATAATAAAGGCCAAATCGTAATCCCCAAAGAAATGAGGGATGATTTAGGCATTGGTTTGAATATGCCACTTAATCTTATTCCCAGAGGAGGGGGTCTTTATATCTATCCAATTAAAGAAGTTGTTGGCAATCTAGAGAGTGAGAATTCGTATTCTGAAATTTTAGCCAAGACTCAAGGCACATGGGCAAATGATAATTGGGATAAAACCAGAATTAAAAGAAGAAAAATTGAACTTAAAGCCTCGCAGTTAAGAAAAAAAGCATGGTAATTTTAGATACTAGTATTATCATTGATCATCTTAGACGATCCCAAGGCAAAAAGACTAATCTCATGTCTCTTGCCAGCCAAATTGCTAAAGAGAATTTGGCAATTTCAACCATTACTATTCAAGAATTATACGAAGGCCAAAGTACAAAACATAAGGACAAGGAAACATCTCTACTGTCCACTGTCACGCCACTTAAAATACTACCCTATACTTATGAAACAGCTCAACTAGCTGGCGAAATTGCCCGTGATTTAAAGCAACCCATTGAATTTACTGATGCCGCCATTGCCGCCACTGCCATTATTAACGGAGCTCTTTTAGCCACGCTCAATAAGAAACATTTTCAGAGCATCAGAGATCTAGAGTTATGGGATAAATTTTAATCCGCAAGGTAGTTTTAATTCAGTCGGCCATATGGTCAATTATTTTGATTTCGCCTTTTTTGCATCAAAAATTTCGGTCCGGATATATACATTTGGCAATAAAAAAATTCTTAAAATAAAGCCGAGGTAATTTTCTGCTGGCTCCATAGTTCCTGATGAAGCGCAGCTCCATCAGGACTGTGGAGCCTTAATGCTTTAGAAATGTTTTTTGGTTTAACATTGGGGCTCCACAGCCTCCCCCGCGTCCGCGGGGTCGGACTATGGAGCCAGCTGGAAGTTAGGGATGATATTAAAATGCCTCAAGATAAAGAAATTTATTATCTGGATTGCCAAACAGGGGATGGCCAGCTAATATCCAGCTTTACTAATCCTACCGCATCAAGTTTTAATCTTGACGGCCATATGGCCAACTATTTTGACCTTGATTTTTTCCGCATTAAAAATTTTGGGCCGGATAGTTATATATTTGAAAGGTGAGAAAAATTTAGATATACACAAACTTAATAAAATAGCTCATATTAGCTATTTTTTATTATCTTGACACCTATTGACACCTATTGACACCATAAGATACAATATAAGTATGAACAACAATGATGAAATAAAGCCCAACGCAGTTTATACTGTTCAAGAAACACAGGAGCTGTTAAAAGTTTCCAATAGTACTATAAAGCGCATGCTCAAACACGGGCTAATTAAAGCCAATAAAGTCGGCAAACAATACCGTATTTTAGGCATAGAAATATTGCGCCTTGTTTCGCCAGCAGTTGAAAAAAAAGCTGTCAGAACCTATCTTAATCTTAAAAAGAAAGTTGTGGATAAGATAAATAAATGGTAATCTATGATTTTTATCAAAGACAAACGGATTAATTCTATTATCAATCTTTCACGGCAAGCTTTTGGAAAATATAAGCTGCAGATTATTGTTTTAACGATCCTTGGTTTTTTGAGCGGTATTTTAGAGGGCATTGGCGTTAACGCGCTTATCCCATTATTTTCTTATGCCATTAATAAGGACAAGGCGGCGACAGATTTTATCTCGCGCTCAATTGAAAAATTTTTTACAAGTTTAAGTTTGGAGGCAAACGTCAATACGCTCTTAATTTTTATCATCATTTTGTTTATCGGTCGGGCGGTGATCTCTGTCATTCTAAATTATATCAAAATGAGAATTGAAGCGGATTATGAAGAAAAAACAAGACAGAACGTTTTTAAAACAATTCTTATGGCCAACTGGCCTTACTTATTAAAACAGAAACTTGGTTATTTAGAAACTGTCTTAATTGTCGATGTGCCGGCTGGCGCAGTTCTTCTAAGTGAGATTAGCAACGCCATTATGATCGGTACCAGTTTGATAATTTATATTTTAGTCGCTCTCAATATCTCACCGACTGTCACTCTTACTACTTTAATTGTCGGTGCTGTGCTGCTGCTAACTTTTAAACCATTTATTTATAAAATGAAACAGCTTTCTTATAAAATAACGGCGCTCAACAAAGAGCTGGCCCATCATGCCAATGAAAATATCATGGGAATTAAAACAGTCAAGGCGGCTTTTGCGGAAAAGGGGGTTGAAGGCAAGGGCAAGGATTATTTTGCCCAGCTTAAAAAATTACGAGTGGACATTTCTCTGATCAAAAGCATCACCCGTTCGTTTATCCAACCAGTCAGTTTAATTTTCATCTGCGCCATTTTTTACTTTACTTATCACTCTCCGAATTTTAATTTTGCCGCCCTGGTGGCCATTGTTTATTTAATTGAAAAAATTTTTACCTATATCCAGCAAGTGCAGAACAATCTTCACACCATCAACGAATATGTGCCGCATTTGCGCAGTGTGCTTAATTACGAAAAAAAGGCTAAAGATTACGAAGAAATGGATCGGGGCAAAAAGAAATTTGTTTTTAACAAACAGCTGCAATTTAATCATGTCAGTTTTGCCTATAACGACGACAGACAGATTTTAACTGACATTGATTTTAACATCGCCAAAGGCGAGTTAGTTGGTTTAATCGGGCCATCTGGCGTTGGCAAGACAACTTTAGTTGATCTTATCTTGCGTTTGTTAACTCCCACTCAAGGACAGATTTTGCTTGATCAACAGAACATTAAGGAGATTACCCTTAAAGACTGGCGCCAGAAAATTGGTTATGTCTCACAGGATATTTTTTTAATGAACGATACCGTTGAAAATAATATTAGATTTTATAATAAAACTCTGACTAAAAATGAAATTATTGCAGTCGCCAAGATGGCCAATATTTATGAGCAGATTATCAATCTGCCAGATAAATTCAACACCATTATCGGGGAGCGTGGCATTATGCTTTCCGTCGGCCAGCGCCAAAGAATTGTTATCGCTAGAATTTTGGCGCGTCAGCCGGAATTATTAATCCTTGATGAAGCCACTAGCGCCCTGGACAATGAATCAGAAATAAAAATTCAAGAAGTAATCAAAAAACTTAAAGGTAAAATTACCGTGTTAGTCGTGGCTCATCGTCTTTCAACGGTCATTGATTCTGGCAGGCTGATTGTTCTTGAAGATGGCCGCATTGTTGAGCAAGGTCCGCCGGCTAAGTTACTTGAAGATCAGGGCTCTTATTTCTCTAAAGTTTATAATTTAAGAAAGTAACTCGCGCCTATGTTTACCAACAAAACAGTCTTAATTACAGGAGGCACCGGCTCATTCGGCCGTAATTTTACTAAATTCATCTATAATAATTACAACCCTAAAAAAATTATAATTTTCAGCCGCGATGAAAATAAACAATTCAGAATGGCCCAATGTTTTTCTGATTCAAAAGGCATCCTCCGTTTTTTTGTTGGCGATGTGCGCGACCAGGAAAGACTGGAGCG
>PFHP01000018.1:6653-10569 GCA_002782365.1 Candidatus Kuenenbacteria bacterium CG_4_8_14_3_um_filter_39_15
CCCATCTTGGAATATAATCCGTTTGAAGCGGTTAAAACCAATATTCTCGGTAGCAAAAATGTGATTAATGCCGCGATTAATCAGGGCGTGAAGTGTGCCATTTTGATTTCCACAGACAAAGCCTGCCAGCCAGCTAATCTTTATGGCTCAACTAAATTATGCGCCGAGAAATTATTTATCAACGGCAATCTATATTCAACTGGCAAAACCAGATTTAGTTGCGTCAGATATGGCAACGTTCTCGGCAGCCGCGGCAGTATCGTTGAGACTTTAATAAAAAAGAAATTTAATGGGAATATTAAAATCACTGACGAGCGCATGACAAGATTTTGGATCACTCTGCGCCAAAGTTTTGAGCTCGTTCTTTTTGCCTTAGAAAATATGCAAGGCGGGGAAATCTTTGTCCCCAAAATACCCAGCATGAAATTAGTTGATCTTTTTAACGCCCTGGCTCCAAATATCAGCAGAGAAATTATCGGCATTCGCCCGGGTGAAAAAATTCATGAAATACTCATCAGCAAAGAAGAGAGCCGGCATGCGCTGAAATTAGAAAGATATTTCGTCGTTTTGCCCGAGTACCAAGAATTATTTGAGCTAAATAAATTTTATGAGCATTACCATAACAGCCGCAAACCGCCTGAAGATTTTTATTTTTCAAGCGATACCAACAGCCAATGGTTAACCATCAAAGATTTGAGAAAGATGCTCATTAGGTGATTGGCATATTTTATTTAACCCCAACTCTTATGATACCCTACGGCCAGCAAACACTCAATGCTCCAGATATCAAGGCGGTTTTAGCCGTCCTCCGCTCTGATTTTATTACCCAAGGCCCTAAAATTGCCGCTTTTGAGCAGGCTTTGGCTAAATATTGTGCCGCCAAATATGCCGTTGTCTGTTCAAATGGAACAGCTGCCCTTCACCTTGCTTATTTGGCAGCAGGCTTGAAAGCGGCTGACCAAGTTATTACTGCTCCTAATACTTTTGTCGCCACCAGCAATATGCTTTTAGCACTGGGGGCCAAGCCAATTTTTTGCGATATCAGGCTGGATACATATAATATTGATGAAAATAAAATTGAAAAATTAATTAATCAGAACACCAAAGCAATTGTGCCGGTCCACTTTGCCGGTCAGCCGGCAGTAATGGATAAAATTCATACTATTGCCCGGCGTCACCAGCTGATTATTATTGAAGACGCCAGTCATGCTTTGGGCGCAAAATTCAAAAATTCTAAAATTGGCGATTGCCGATATTCAGACATGGCCATTTTAAGTTTTCACCCAGTCAAGCCAATCACTACTGCAGAAGGAGGCGCCATTCTGACAAACAGCAAAAAATATTATCAAAAATTAATTTTATTTAGAAATCACGGCATACATAAAAATAAGCAGGGCAAAAATGTGATGACCGAGCTTGGCTATAATTATCGCTTGACTGACATCGCTGCCGCCCTAGGAATTTCTCAATTAAAAAAATTAGATAAATTCATCAAGGCAAGAAGACAGGTTGTTAACTGGTACGGCCAAGAACTAAAAAACGTTAAGGAAATTATTTTACCCCAAGAATTAAAGGACAATTATTCAGGCTGGCACATTTATGTTATTCGCACGCAAAATGCAAAATTAAGGGATAAATTAATGGTTTACCTTAAATGTAATGGCGTTGGCGTTAATTTTCACTACCCGGCAGTTTATTCACACCCGTATTACCGACGGCATGGTTTTAAGAATATCAGCTTAAGGAACGAAGAGATTTACCAGCAGACTTGTCTCACATTGCCTTGCTATCCCAAACTAACTCATCAGCAAGTTAAATTTATCAGCCGCCAGATTAAAAAATTTTATGATTAGAGAAGTTGCCCGACCAAGATTAAGAGATTTATTTGATTTTCATCAACCAAGCGCCGAATTTTTTAAAGATATTCAGCTGACCGGTTCGGGCAAAGGCGCTCTGGCCATTATTTTACAATACTTATACCGCAAAGAAATTATCCAAAACAAGCTAGCTGAAGTGATTGTCCCGGATTGGTTAGGTTATTGGGTTTATAATCAAATTCAGTCATTTGCCTTTCCAGCTAAGAAATATTCAGAACGCACCAAAGCAATCATGGTTTATCACCAATATGGTTTTCCGCAAGACATGGATAAAATTTTGGATTTTGCCCGAGATAAAAAGTTAATTATCATTGAAGATTGCGCCCACGCCATTGACAGTTCATATAAAGGTAAGCCTCTGGGTACTTTTGGGGACTTCACGATTTATAGTTTTTCCAAATGGTTTTTCTGTTTTGCTCTCGGTGGAGTCAAATCAAAGTTCCCGGATTTTGATGATTACGCCCGAGAGACGATACGGCGGACGCCTTGCGGTCTGACTTTATTCAAGGATACGGCTAAATTTATTTATGAAAAAAGCACTTTTTCAAAAATAAAAATTTACCAGCAATCCGCCAACTTCTTTCTGGCCAGTTCTTATGCCTTGTATGGGCAAGCGCTCAAGACAAGTTGCTTTGCCCGCCGCTTGTTAAAGCAAAAAATTGAGCAGGAAATCAGTCTGCGCCAGAAACGTTATCAATATTTTTTGCAAGAAACGGAAAGTCTCGGCATCTGCCAGCACCTGGAAAGAGAAGGAGTCACTCCCTATGTCATCCCGATTATTCCCAAAGAATCAAGAATGCCATATTTGCTCAAAGATTTAATCAGCCAAGGCATTAAAACAGGTATCTATCATTTTGATCTCAACCGTAATTTACTAGCTCCAAAATTTGTCAAATCTATTTGGATACCATGCCACCGGGATATCAGCGATCAACAATTTGAAGGAATTATCAGCACTATTAAAAAAAGACTTTCAACATAAATATGCCTGCAGATATTATTAACAGAAAAGACAATCAACGGCTCTTTGCCCAATATTGGCAGGAGTTTGTCGCGCACAATAAATTAGGACCGGAATATCTTTTAACCAACATTGATTATTTGCTTGCTTATTCAGATAAATTAGTTACTGACCGAAGTTTTATTCTTGCCAAAAATAATCAGCCGGTAGCAGTTGTTTTTCTGCCCATAGAAAAAGATGAACAATATAAATCCATGACGATTGCCCAAAGCTTTGTTCCCGCCCCAGTATTTTTGGCCCAAAAAGATTTAGAAGCTAACATCATGCACAGCATTGACCAAATCGCCAGCACAGAAAATGTGGCTAAAATTATGTTGCGCATTGATCCCTTGGAACACCAGCAATATCCCTATAATTTTCTGATAAATTATGATTATCTTGACGCGTCGCTTCTTGGCTATTTGCTTGATTGTCAGCAGCCTGAAATGAGGCGCAACCACCGGCGAGCGGTTAAAAAAATTCAAGACGATCCTGATTTTTCCATTTTTATCATGGATCAAAAAAACAGCGATTATCAAATTCATGAGACATATCGCGCATTCCATCATAAATGCGCTGGCAAAATCACCCGGCCCAAAGCAACTTTTGATTGGCAATTTAAAATGCTTGAACAGGGCAATGCCGTTCTAGTTGGTTTGAAATATAAAGATCAGTTTATTGCTTTCACTTATTTTACTTATCAGGCTGATAAAGCCGTTTCTTTTTCAGCTGCTGACGATCCGGCCTTTGACCACCTGCCTCTTTACCATATTATCAATGCCCAGGCTTTAGCATATTTAAAAAATCATGGCGTTAAAGAAATGGACATGGGTCAGCCCCTGACCATTTCAGACCAGTTTTTTTACCATCCAGACGCCAAGCAAAAAAATATCTCTCTTTTTAAAACAGGTTTTGGCGGACGCTTTGTCCAAAATTTTTATGGCGTCAAATATTTTTCCCAGCAGTTATTTGAGGCTGATCTGGCAGATTTTGTAAAAAAATATAAGATAGCTGATTATGAACAAAAAAAGTAAAATAT
>PFHP01000018.1:10686-13736 GCA_002782365.1 Candidatus Kuenenbacteria bacterium CG_4_8_14_3_um_filter_39_15
AAAAAATTACAAATTACAAATTACAAATTACAAATTACAAAATTAGCTTTAAATATTTTGAAACAATTTGATGTTGTTTTCGTTTGCAGCCCGAATCATCTGCATATTAAACAGGCTATTTTGGCGGCTCAAGCCGGCTGCCATTTATTTATTGAAAAACCATTGTCTTACAATTTAGCTGGCATAGACAAGCTGTATAAAATTTGTATACAAAAAAAATTGATCAATATTATAGGTTGCAATATGCGCTTTCATCCCTGCCTGCGATTTATTAAAGAATATTTAGACAGCCAGAAATTAGGCAAAATTTATAGCATCAGCCACGAATGCGGCTATTATCTGCCTTATTGGCGGCCAGGCATTGATTATAGTAAGAACTACGCGGCTAAAAAATCTACTGGCGGAGGTATAATTTTAGATGGCATTCATGAGTTTGATCTACTTTTTTGGCTAAATAATTTTAATCAGGTTAGAGAGTCAAAATTTGTCTATGGTCAAGTTGGTAATTTAAAAATAGAAACCGAAGATGCTTGTGTTGCCGGTTTTAAATTCAACAATAAAGTCTTGGGCTCTGTTAGATGTGATTATTTACAACAATCATATTCCCGCACCTGCAAAGTAGTAGGAGAGAGAGGCAATTTAGAGTGGAATTGGAGTGAGAATATTGTTTGGTTGCGCACTAAGGACGAGAACAAAAAAATATTCCAAGTAAAAAATTGGGATGTTAATCAAATGTATATTGATGAAATTAAATATTTTATGGCTTGCGTCAGGAATAACAGGATGACATTTAATGATATTTCCATTGCGCGGAAAGTTTTAAAATATTGTGTTCACAAAAAATAACTTTACAACTTTACAACTTTATAACTTTACAACTTTATAACTTTATAACTTTACAACTTTATGAACTTGTGTATTATCCAAGCCCGGATGGGCTCAACCCGACTGCCCAATAAAGTGCTAAAAAAAGTAAATGGCACGCCTCTTTTGGCCTATCAAATTAAAAGAATTAAATTAGCGGAAAAGATTGATAAAATAATTATTGCCACTGGAGATGATAAATCAAATGATAAGTTGGCCGATTTTTGTAAAAAAATAAGGATTTTTTGTTTCCGTGGATCAGAGAACGATGTCTTGGACCGCTATTATAAATGCGCTTTAAAATATCCTGATTTTAAAAATGTTATCAGGATAACAGGGGATTGTCCTTTAATTGATCCAAAGATAATTGACGCAACAATTGAGCTGTTTGAAAAAGGAAAATATGATTATGTCAGTAATACAGGCAAAGAAACATTTCCAGACGGCATGGATATAGAAATTTTTACCAGACATGCTCTAACACAAGCTTGGCACAAAGCCAAACTTAGTTCAGAACGAGAACATGTTACTCAATATATTCGTAAGCACAAAAAATTCAAACAAGGCAATTTGCCAGCCCCGGCAGATTTTGGGCATTTTCGCTTAACAGTTGATGAACCAGAGGATTTTGAAGTGATTAAATTTTTAATCAAGCACAGCAAAATTACTGCTAGCTATTTACACTATATTTCATTACTAACCAAAAATCCAAAAATTATGTTTATTAATTTAGATATAAAAAGAAACGAGGGATTAATTAAATCATTAAAAAATGACAAAAAATATGACAAATAAAGGTATAAAACTATACAATCAAGCCAAGAAATTAATTCCTGGCGGCAGCCAGCTTTTGTCTAAAAGGCCTGAATTGTATTTGCCTGACCGCTGGCCTGCCTATTATCAAAAATCCAAAGGCGTGGAAGTTTGGGATTTGGATGGCAATAAATATATAGACTGTCTGGCTTCTATTGGCTCAAGCATTCTTGGTTTTGCCGACCCGGATGTCAATCAGGCAGTTATTCAGGCAGTTAAAGACGGCAATACCACCACACTCAATTCTCCCCAAGAAGTTGAACTGGCTAAAGTTTTGACTAAATTACATCCCTGGTCAGATATGGTCCGCTATACCCGCAGCGGCGGAGAAGGCATGGCCGTGGCCATTAGGATTGCCCGAGCTTATTCCGGCCGGGATAAAATTGCTTTTTGCGGCTATCATGGCTGGAGCGATTGGTATTTAGCTTCTAATCTGGCTTACAAAAAAAATCTTGACGGACATTTATTGCCAGGGCTTAAACCAGCAGGCGTTCCTAGAGGTTTGAGAAATACGGCTTTTCCTTTTGAATATAATTCATTAAAGCAACTTGAAGAAATTATTACTAAACACAAAATCGGCGCAATAGTCATGGAGCCAATTAGATTTCAAGAGCCCCAAGATGACTTTTTAAAAAAGGTCCGAGCGATTGCTGATAAAATCAAGGCGGTATTAATTTTTGATGAAATTACCATTGGTTGGCGTTTGGCACTTGGCGGCGCTCATTTAAAATATAAAGTTAATCCAGATATAGCTGTTTTTGCCAAAGGCATTAGTAATGGCTATCCTCTGGCTGCCATTATTGGCAGGAGAAAAGTGATGCAGGCGGCTCAAACTACTTTTATCAGTTCATCTTCATGGACAGAGCGCGTTGGTTTTGCCGCTTCCCTGGCCGCTATTAAGAAAATGAAAGATAGGCAAGTTCCGTCTCACTTGCATAAAATTGGTAAATATCTCATTGGAGAACTTAAAAAAATATCAGTCGCGAGCGGCGTTGATATTGATATTCAAGGTCTGCCGCCTTTATTTATTTTTTCCTTCAAATACGGCAAATTAAACCACGCTGTAGATAATCTCTACACTCAAGAGATGTTAAAACGTTGCTTTATCACATCGCGCGGGGTGGATTTATGCTATGCCTTTAAAATGGATCATGCTAAAAAATATCTTCAGGCAAATAGAGAAGTTTTTGGGATAATTAGAGATGCCGTGGCCAAAAAGCAGGTCAGGAAATTATTAAGTGGCCCGCTCTCTCACCGGGGCTTTAGAAGATTAACTTAAAAAAATGAAAATATCAGAACAAAAAATGATTATTATTCTCGGGGGCGCTTTGAAAAGAGTGAAAACTGGCTTTTGGAGAACAACTAATTATAAT
>PFHP01000053.1:0-3799 GCA_002782365.1 Candidatus Kuenenbacteria bacterium CG_4_8_14_3_um_filter_39_15
TGGCTACTGCAATTACTGGGTGTACAACTTCTAGTCTGATACATTTCGTCAGTCGCGCAACCACCCTGTCCGCATCCTTGGTTTTGCCAGGAGACGCAGGAACAATTTGACCCACCGCCGCATTCTTCAGCTGTCAAAACAAATGAATATTTATTATCTCCGGACGGCCCCACATGGTTTCCGTTCCAATAAATATCATAATATACGCAATAGTCATCAGATGGAGGGGATGAGATATGAAATTTTGCTAATGAGCCATCGACATGGGTATTATTTTCATAATAAATATTGTGAACCTGACTTACTCCTTGGATTGTCCTTGAGGACCAGCTTCCGGGCGCAGGAACGGTTATATCAACATCATAATCATAGTTAAACTCGCCTTCCGGAGGCTGAATTGTATTATTCCGCCACCAAACATTGTAAATTTCAGTGTTTACTTCATAACCAATCTCAAGACCCAGCCCATTTTCAAAAGTACGGACTCTATTATTCTCTATAAGAATATCGTGCGCGGTTTCCGTTTCGCTCTTTTTAACGCCCCCTACTAGATCACCACCCAAAGACCAACCTGCTTCAGCTCCTTTAATAGCGATAGCATCTTCATTAGTATAAATATCGCAATTTTTAACCGTAACGTATTGCGAATTAAGAATATCAATACCATCATCACACTGAGCGCTTGGCAAACTATCATGCGTGATATTATCAATTGTTACGCCATCTATGGTAACGTGATCACAGCTATTCATAACTATTGTTGCCGCGGCCGAGTTTGTGATCTTGATTTGACTGATATTTATATTAGAGCTGTCATAAATTCCAATGCCGCCCGGTCCCACGCGACAGCCTTCGCAGCAACCTTCTAATTCACATTCAAAAGAGCTTGTCCCCTCGATATTTCCGCCGCCGCTAATGCCAACGTTATTAGCCTTGGCAATTTGAATAATATCGGCGTTTCCTGTTCGACATTTGAGTGGTGGATCCCAGTCATTAAAATTTGAACTGGCTTTCAGCCGCGCCCCACTTTCAATAACCAAGGTCACGTTGGACTTGAGTAATAGATTGCCGGTTTTGTAGGTCCTTGATTGATCTAAGATAACTTCACCGCCTCCCGCGTTGGCTGCGGCATCGATGGCAGCTTGAATGGTTGCCCGATCATTTGTCTGTCCGTCTCCTTCGGCCCCGTAGTCGCGCACGTAAAAAGATCCGGCCGCGTCAGCGCTAACCAGAGAATTATTAATTGATTGACCTAAAACCAATACTCCAGGAAGGGATAGAAAGAACCCGATGAACAAAAGTTTATTTAAATTATTCATATAATTTTAGTATACAATATTTATCCCCAATTGGAAAGAAAGATACCTAAATCTATTACATCTACCCGGCCGTCTTGATTTAAATCCGCCGACGGTTTGGAAGCTGAACCCCAGTTGGATAAAAATATGCCGAGATCAATCACATCAACTTTATTGTCGGAGTTCAGATCGCCTTTTTTAGTTTGGGGCGGAGGCGAAGGATTATTAAATGCAGTTGAGAAAGGTCCGCGGCAGCGGCTGCCATTGCCGCCTTGAGATTCAATTAAGTTAGCAATGCGCTCCCGCTCGGCATAGTAAGTATTGGGGTCGCCAGTGCGGTTTTGCAGTTGGTCGCCGACAATGCTTTGAGAAACGCCGATCCTTGAATCGGTCAGGCATTCGGCAATTTTATAATACTCGTAGTCTTCCATGCCGTCGCGGAAGTTAGCCAGCCTGACACTCGGAATTATCCGCTCGGGGCCGGGCCAGAACAACGAAGATATTCCGTTGCCAAATTCATTCCAGGGATCCCAACTTATATAGGCTCCGTTGGTAATTGAGATCGGTCTTTTGTTGCTTTCTGCGTTCCAATTGCCGACTCGCCAGTAAAGGAATCCGTCAAATTTAAATTTATACGCCGAAGCGCCCAGTAAAATTCTCGTGTTTATCAATGGATCTTCTAAATACCAGGTAATAGTCGTGGGATTCCAACCGGTAGTATACGGCCAGACTTCTTTCCTCTGCGCACGGATATAATCGCCCTGCCAGGTGTCGGGATTTGCTCCTGCCACGCCCATAAGCCAGCTTAAAAACTGCGCATCGCTTTTGGCGGGGATTTCATCGCCGTAAGAAGCGATAAGAATAGGAATATCCGGCAATGCCTCGTGGATTTTCTGAACAATATATTTGCTTTGTTCGTAGCACTGAGGCGGAATTTCATCAAGCATATAAAGATAGTAATAAGGCCGCTTTTGGGCGGAAATGCTGTTCCATTGTTCTTTCACTTCGGCTACATAAGTATTAATATAATCGTCAAAGGAAGCCGGGTCTGACACTCCCTCGGGGAACATACTGTATGTTATTTTGCTGCAATCTTCCGTCAAATGCATAGGCCCGCAATGCAGCTGGCTTTTATCAATAAAGCCGTAATCGTTATACAGCTCGTTTTGATAAGCCTGCCCTTGGCCGTAAATATTATCCAGCCAGAAACGATACTTTTCTATTAAGTATTTCATTTCTTCTTCGTATAGAATATGGCGCTGAGCATTTTCTCTTTTTGGCCAAGAAAGTGTATCCTTGTAGATGGATTCTATATCCCTGCCGTCCCAACTTAAAGCGGTTGAAAGACTGGGTTTATCGGGCAGTGTAAAATTCCAAACTTTGATGTTTACTGTTATATCAGCAGGCTCCGTATTGTCGCCGCTAATTCTTAATTTTATCGGCCGCAACCCGGCGGGCACGCCTTTGGGCGCGTAAATTGTCACCCAAAAAGACTGATAATCTCCGTTTCTTACATCAATCTTGTCGGCAAAAGTCAGAATAGGGTCAGGGTACCAGCCCAAGTTGCCAGAATGAGAATGGCTGGGTTGTTTTATTTCCAGCGAACCCACCGGATACGCTTCTATTTGCAGACCATTACTATCTAGCAGGGTAACGCGCACGCCAATCAAATCTTTGTTGGCCTTAACCACCACTTGAAAACTTTCGTATTCGTTTTGAGCCAGAGCGAGATTCCAAACAGTCGTCCATTTTCCCTGAAAAGATTGCAAATCGTTTTTAATAAATACTTTATCCATTGAATCAATCATTCCTACTTCATAAGATGCCGACTGAGCCAATAAACGATTCATTTGCTGCCAATTCCCAAAAATAAAGACAACCAGAAATAAAACCATAGGAATAACTGCCAAACAATATTTATTCTTAAAATGAACGTAAATCATTAGATTAAGCGCTTTAATAATTTATATCCTCCAATTGGAAAGCATAATGCCGAGATCAATAACGTCCACTTTCCCATCCTGATTTAAATCCGCCGACGGTTTGGAAGCTGAACCCCAGTTGGATAAAAATATGCCGAGATCAATCACATCAACTTTATTGTCGGAGTTAAAGTCAGCCGTTAAAGAACGAGGGGTGGTAGTGGGACAATCAGTTGGACAACTGCTGGAGTTTTCTCCGCTTTCACATACTCCGTTGCCGCAAACAGAACCACTGCTCCCTGCCCCGTACTCATCCGCACCGATGTCATAGCCATTTCCCTGCGGCCGTGGCGTGCCTTCAAAGTCAGTGGCAGGGGCATCTTGAGAAGTGCCGGCGTCAATGGCAAGCGACGAGGCAATAAGATGAAAATCATTATTAGCACGATTACTAAATTTTGGGTCAACTGCAGTAAGATTATTACTTGCAGCAATGCCCGTGGCCGGCAGATCAAAACCGCTGCCATGGCGATTAGTATTTACGGAATTCAACAGTTCTGGACGGTTAATTTCAAGCCAGGC
>PFHP01000053.1:3817-4227 GCA_002782365.1 Candidatus Kuenenbacteria bacterium CG_4_8_14_3_um_filter_39_15
GACGGTTAATTTCAAGCCAGGCGCGCACGGCCTCGGCATTATTATCATAGACAATATTATTCTTCACTATTACATTAGTGGCCCGTTCATCGCTGCCAATACCATTCACATTAGCCACAATAGTATTATTAATAATTTTCGTATTATTGCTCAAACTGTATAATCCAATTCCTAAAGGGAAATTAGCAAAAATGATATTGTTTTGAATCAAGTTGCCTTCGGAAGCCGCGCCGTTTGAACCCAAAACAATACCCCGGCCATACTGTTCAGAACCAACACCCTTTTTGCTTTTCACGACTGTAAATCCATTGGCGTAAATAATGTTATTTTCCACAATAGTATGATTAGGAACCAAGGTCGGGTCATTGGAAGTATTCCAGAGTTGAATACCGGTTGAAGCATTGTCGTGA
>PFHP01000053.1:4265-7310 GCA_002782365.1 Candidatus Kuenenbacteria bacterium CG_4_8_14_3_um_filter_39_15
CTTCAAACCAATAATAACCATTATGATGAATGTCCATCTCGCGGAACTCAAGGTCATCTCCGCCGCCTAGAATACCAGTGGCAAAGTTCGTCACTTCAATACCAATAAACTTAACATGATTGGTCTGAAAATGAGTGCAACAGATACTCTCGCGGCTTGCCGTAAAAATCCCCACACTCCCATTGCTGTCTCTGCCCGGTCCCACCACTTTAAAATCCCGGAACTCTACATACTCGCCCTCAATCCAAATTGAGGCTAATTGTACTGGTCCATCGCCAAAAACACGGTAAATAATGGGTTGTTGAGCAGTGCCGGAACGGCCCATTCCCTGGCCTGGATAGACCCTTAAACTGCCATATGTTCCGGTCCTGACGCACACCACATCTCCGGGCGCTGCTTTATTAACTGCGGCTTGAATTGTCTTTAAGGACTGGCTTTCTGACTTTCCGTCATTGCTGTCCAAACCATTGGTCGCGACAAAAAAAGTGCAATTAGTTTCGGCTTGAATTTGAGGAATATTAACTTTAAACCCCATCGGTTCAAAGGTAAGTTTTATCTATAAAAACACAGCACTCAAAGCCATTATTCCCACGCACAAAAAAGCCAGCCAATGCAGATGGGGATAATAGGGCTGCTCGTGCCATTGCCTGTAATGACGGGATTGGTTAATTAGTTTTTGATGAATTTTTTGCATTGAAAATAGTTTTAAATTTATTCTTTATCCATAATCCATAATTCTTTATTCTTTTTTGGGAGATATTAGTGAAACATGAGGTAATAAGTTTAAAGCACAAAATCCAAATAATTTTCTTGGTGGACTATTTTATACTTTGCCTGGGGATAATTTTTAAACCAGTCTTTAGGTGATTTGGTCTTAATTTTAGCTGACCACTTAAATTCATAACCAGATAAATTGCCTTGTCCTTCTTCGATTAAATCAATTTCCTGCCCAGCATAAGTCCGCCAAAAATAAATTGCCACACCTTTGTTTTTGTAAGCATTGGCTTTTAACTTCTCGGCAAACATAAAATTTTCAAATAAAGCGCCAGTATCATTGCGGTCATTTAATTTATTAAACTGAGAGATTAAAGCATTCCTGACGCCATTATCTAAAAAATAATATTTGGCTTTGCTGATAACTTCTTGCCTTAAATTACGGCTAAAACCACCCAGCCGCTTAATGACAAAGGATTTTTCTAAGATGTCCAAATAACGATCAACTGTTTTAACGTCTAATTTAACTTGGCTGGCTAATTCACTTAAGGATACTTGGCTGCCAACTTGAAAAGCAATTAATTTTAATAAATTTAATAATTGCTGTGAGGATTTAATTTTATCCAAAGTCAGAACATCTTTTAATAGATATGAATTGACCAATTCCTCTAAAACTTCTATTTTCCCCTGACGGCTTTTAGCAGTGATGACTTCCGGATAAGAGCCAAAAATTAAAAAATCTTCTAATCTTTCTTTGAGTTCATATTTATTAAATTTATCTCTTAATTCCATTTGGGCCAAAGGAAAAAGAATGATTGTTTTTTTACGGCCAGTTAATGGCTCGCCTATTTTTTGCGATAAATCAAAAGAAGACGAGCCAGTGACAATCACCGTTAAATTAGGCATTTGATCAACTAAAATTTTCAAACCCAAACCAATATTAGGGATCTGCTGCGCTTCATCAATAGCAATTAAATTATAGCCCTCCGCGTATTCTTTAATCTGTTTAAAATCTTGAGAACTTAAGATCTGCTGAATTTTCATATTATCTCCAGAATCCAGCTTATATTTTAATTTGGTATTTTTTAAAAATTCATTTAATAAGGTTGTTTTACCAACTCTTCTTGGACCATAAACCACCAAAACCTTTTGCTTTTTAATTAATCGGTTGAAATTATAAAAACGTTTAAGCATATTTTAGAATGTTACCTCATAAATTTGTGGAGTAATAATCCACATATTTATTATAATCTACGGATGACAAAAGGTCAAATCTACCCACTCCATTGGCTCAAAAGTAATCTTAATCTGGAAAAATACAGCACTCAAAGTTATTATTCCGACGCACAAAAAAGTGAGCCAGTGAAGATGAGGATGATACGGCTGCTCATGCCAGCTTTTATACCAGCTAAAGCGATTATTTAATTTTTGCTGAATTTTTTGCATAGAAACGAGTCTTTATATCTCAAATCCATAAATAGTTTTTTCTAATGAAGTATAATTCAGGGAGACTATTCTGTAAGAATCCAATTTTATTGAACTCGCAATCTTTTTTAATTTATTTAAATCTGATTTTCCTGGCTTAATTTTAATTTCATAGGCCTCTCTTTTGTTAAGAATAAAATCAATCTCTCCCCCGGTTTTTCTTTGATAATAGTTAAGCTCACCTTTTAATCTCAAACTCTGAAAAGCACTTTGTTCAAATAACATACCTTTACTAAGACCGATTACATTATTGGCTAGACCAGAATCACAAAGATAAACCTTGGCTGCTTTTCTAATCTCCACATCACGGCTTTTAGTAAATGGCCTGATTAACTTGATAAAATAAGTACCTTCTAAAAATGATAAGTATTCATAAATAGTTGCTCGAGAAATATCTAATTCTTGGGATAATTTTTGGATATCTAACCGACTACCTATTCTTTCCATTAGCAAAAACATTAGATCTCTGACCTTGTTTATTTTTCTGAAATCACTTAATTGTTTGACTTCTAATTGAAAGTAGGAAGAAAAAATATCATTTAAGGATTGCTTCTTTTCTTGGTAAGATTTCTTTAGGATAACCTGGGGAAATCCACCAAATTGGAGATGCTCAAGATAGTATCTTGAAACAGTTTCAAAAATTGGTTCAGTGAACTGAAAATGTTTTTTGGGGAGCTTGATGTTCACCTGTTTTAATGCTAAAAATTCTTTAAAACTAAAAGGAAACAGCTCAAAAACATATTTTCTGCCAGCTAAAGATTCAGAAAACAAATTCTTGAGATAAAAACTAGCTGAACCAGTTAGAAAAAATTTAACACTGTAGTGGTCTATTAAATATTTTACCAC
>PFHP01000068.1:0-2364 GCA_002782365.1 Candidatus Kuenenbacteria bacterium CG_4_8_14_3_um_filter_39_15
AGGCTACGCGAAAAAAGGTTGAAGAAGTATTAAAAAATCACGGCAAACAAAATATCCAGTTTATAATAATGCACCCGCCATATCACGATATTATTAAATTTAGCGACAGACCAGATGATTTAAGTAATGCCAAGTCAGTTCAGGAATTTCTAAAACTTTTCGGCGATGTTGTTTCTAATTTTTTAGATCTTCTTGAAAAGGAACATTATTTAGCGGTTGTAATCGGCGATAAATACACAAATTCCGAATGGGTGCCGTTGGGATTTATGACTATGCAAGAAGCATTAAATAGAAACGGCTTGATACTAAAAAGTATTTTAGTTAAAAATATGGTTAATAATCGCGCCAAAAGAAATCAAGAGCATCTGTGGCGATATAGGGCTTTGGTCGGGGGCTTCTATATTTTTAGGCATGAATATATTTTATTATTTCAAAAAAAATAATTATGTTAGTTTCAAAAAAAGAATTAGCAAACCTAAAATTAAGGTCCATTAAATCCAGCGACTTAAAAGAGTTAGCGGGGATTTTGGGCGTTGATGCAAAAGGCACTGTTTCAAATTTTATTAAAAAACTTATTGATATTCCGCAAAATAAAATCGATGAATTTATTAGGAGAAAATATCAAACACAAGTTAAAGAAAGGCAGAAGCTAATATCTGATGAGACCCTGAAACAAGAGGTATTAAAAGTTAAGGAATTTAGGTGGGGTGTCGTTCAGGGACAATTGGACCAAAAAATTCAATCCGAATATGTCCGCCGGTTTGTAAGATATGAAGATTTGATAAACGGCGTAAAAAGCAAACTACATGACGATATTACGCACTATGTAATTGCCACTTGGTATAATCACTGGACAACTGTTTTAATTGAAGACCACATTAGCCAACACTCAAAAGTAATTCCGACGCTCAAAAATAATTTTGGCGTTGATATTTTCTTTGATAACCAACCCTTCGACCTAAAAATTACTTATCTTCCAAAGGATTTTACCCTTGAACAAGTTTTGAAAAATCCAAAAGATTTAATTATTTGGCTTTACGAAAATCAAGGGGCGCAAAGATTTGGTGCAGATAATAGATTTTTTGTAGTTTTAGCCAGTAAGAATAATTTAGAGGAAAGCTGGAAACTAAAAAGAGATTTTAATTTTGTATTTAACGAAATTGATAAATTTTTTGATAACGCTTCGGTTTCAACCAAAGACGAAATTATTTTTAGTTTTAAAAAGAAAACCTATACAACAATTTCTAAGATTTTACTCATCACAAAATAAATGGAAAAGTTTTCTAAAATTTATCCGACCTTAAAGCCGTCAATTGTCGCTATCGCCTCAAGATTATCGAAAAATCCAGAATTTCCGGATATTATTGGCACAGGGTTTATAGCAAGGCATGACGGCATAATTTTTACTAACGGCCATGTTATTAAAGCGATTAAAAAATTGCCACGGCTTAAAAGTATGGGGCCGGAAGATTGGCCAATTGTTGTTTTATATTTTCATTGGGTTCCCGACAAAGGAATGATGATGATCGACCTTGAAGTAAAAGGGGTTGGCGGTCTAAAAAGAGAAAAACTAGTAGAAGGATATAATTATGGTCCAGATATTCCCGATTTGGGATTTATCCATGTTCATATAAAAGATTTACCGACACTTAAAATTGCTGAAAAACTAGAATTACAAGAAGGAGATGAAGTAATGTTAGCCGGTTTTCCGATGGGCACTGATACTTTGAGGGCGCCAGGGTGGCTACACCAATTAACGCCAACGCTTCAGTCTGGAATTATTAGTGCGATTTTACCTTTTTCTTGCGATAATCCCCATGCAATGCTTCTCAATATAATGACACAAGGCGGTTCAAGTGGTTCGCCTGTTTTTAATCCTTCAACAGGTGAAGTGATTGGGATAGAATATGCTGGAATTATAGAACCCAAGACACTTTCTGGAAAATCGGGCATATTGATTTTTGAAGATAATACTTCTTTAACTCTTGCAATTCCAGCAAAAATAATTCACGAGATATATCAAAAAATTGATGGGGTGGAAGAATTTAAAAATGCTGATATTTCCAAATTTGATACCATTGAAAGTTTAATCGCCAAAAAAGAGGTGAAAGTCAGTCCGCCTAAAACTCCTACGATGCGGCCGGTAAGTCCCGATGAAATATTAAAAGATTATTATAAAAAATAAGCGGCGGCGGCGCCCCGCTTTGCGGGACACGAAATTCGGCGGCGGAAAAGCGAGAGCGGGCAAAAATTATCAAAAATCAGCGTTCGGATTTTCGCGAAAAAAAGTTCGGATTTTGTTCAGGACAAACAGAAAAAACCATCACGCAAGTGGTGATTTTTTGTTTGATATATTTTTTTGCT
>PFHP01000068.1:2423-16303 GCA_002782365.1 Candidatus Kuenenbacteria bacterium CG_4_8_14_3_um_filter_39_15
AAAAAGCGCTGCGCAAAACAGACGAGCTTTTTCTGTTATTTTCTTTAGGCAGCCAATTTGACCATTTAATAAAACAGGCGTTAGAGAAGTTGGGCGTGTTTTGTTTAGTCGCTGACCCGAGCCAGGTAACAGCGGCTGATGTAGAAAAAATCAAACCTATTGGTTTAATACTTTCCGGGGGACCGGTATCTGTTTACCGCGATCCGCCGCCTTTTGATGATCGGATATTTGATTTGCCTCTGCCAATTTTGGGTATTTGTCTGGGCTTCCAGCTATGGGCTCGGCATATCGGCTGTCCTGTTATCAGGGCAGATAAGCGTGAATTCGGCACGCACAAGCTTTCAATTCTTAACACCTCGCTCCTGTTTGAAGGCTGCCAGGATGAAATGCCTGTTTTGGAAAGCCATGGAGACAGAGTAGAGGCTGATGATAAATCAGCCTTGGAGATTTTAGCTAAAACAGAAAATGCGCCAGTGGCCGCTGGCCGGCATGAACATCTCTGGGGAGTGCAATTTCACCCTGAAGTAACAGAGACCGCCTACGGACCTCAAATTTTTGAGAATTTTTGTTTTAAAATTTGCCAAGCTAAGGACAGATATCCTGCGACAGAGGTGGCTCAACAAAAGATCGCTATGCTGCGGGAGAAAATAGGCGCAAAGAAAGTTTTATTAGCCATCTCCGGAGGCTCTGATTCTTCAACCGTCGCTTATCTGTTGAAAGCCGCGCTGGCCGGTAAAACAGGACAGTTAAGAGGGGTTTATATCAAAGGCATTGACCGGCCTGACGATGAAGCCCATGTTTTAGAATATTTTAGAAATCAAAATTGGATTGATTTGAAAATTGTTGATGCCACTAAGAAATTTCTGGAAGTCCTCAAAGACAAACAAACGATGCATGAGAAAAGAGTAGCCATCCGTAGTGTTTATAAAGCTGTACTTGAGGAGGAAACAAAAGCATTTGGAGCAAACTTTATGGCCCAGGGGACGCTTTACACCGATATTTCAGAAACTGGCCAGGGATATGCCACCCAAGCAAAAAAAGCCCAGATTAAACTGCATCACAACGTGGATTTGGGTTTCTCTACGGAAGAACTTACTCCGCTCGACGACTGTGTTAAGGATACCGGCCGCAATATCGGGCGTTCAATCGGTGTGCCTGAAACCCTGCTGACACGCCATCCCTTTCCTGGTCCCGGTTTGACGCTAAGGATTGAGGGAGAAATTACTGCCGTTAAATTAAGCATTGCCCGCCAAATTGATGAGATCTATATTAGAGAATTGCGGGCACAAAATCTTTATAAGACCATTTGGCAAGCCGGCGCGGTAGTCACGCAATCAGTGACTACTTGCACCAAAGGGGATGATGCGGCGAGCGGTTGCGTTGTTGCTTTGTGGGCGGTCTGGACTGTCAATGGTTTTACTGCTCAAGCGGCAGAATTGCCCTGGGAGTTTTTAAAGCGCGTCTCCCAAAAAATTACCAATGAAGTGCGGGAAGTAGGCGCTGTGGTTTATAGAACTTCAGATAAACCACCGGCGACAATTGAATGGGGATAAATATTTTCAAGTTTCCAATTAAAAAACCGGCAGTTCAACTATTAATTTGCCTAATCTTGATAGTTTTTATATTTGTGATAAGATGAATTCAAGATATTTCAAAATTCTAACCGCCGAGATAGCTCAATTGGTAGAGCAATAGTTTTGTAAACTATAGGTCGCGAGTTCGAGTCTCGCTCTCGGCTCCATTAAAACTATGAGAGATTCAAAATTTTTTAAAATAAAAGTAACCGTGCCGGTTGAAAAAGCGGATGACATTCGGCGGGCGATTAACGAGGCTGGCGGTTCCAGACAAGGCAACTATGATTGTGCGTCCAGCTCATATAAAACAACCGGCAGATTTAGACCGCTTCAAGGAGCCAGACCAGCCATTGGCAAAGTAGGGGAGATTGAGAAAGTTGAGGAAGAAACAATAGAGTGTCTGTGTCATAAGGATAAATTAAAAGACGTGATTAAAGCTATAAAGGAAACCCATCCTTATGAAGAACCGGCAATTGATATAATTAAAAGATACGAAATTTAAGTTTAGAAATTAAAAATTATTTTTATGGCTACAAAATATAAAGAGAAATTAATTAAGTTTGAGTGTACCGATTGCAAGAGAGTAAATTATTATTCTCAAAAAAATAAAAAAGTGAACAAGGAAAGGCTTGAGCTTAAAAAATATTGCCGGTGGTGCCACAAGCATACCTTGCATAAAGAGACAAGATAGATAATTTTATTTATGCTAAGATTTACTCAAATGGATTGTAGATAATAAATTGAATGAATACGGCGAGCCGGCTGACACGCTATATGCCGGAGGAACGCCGCTGTTTGACGAGTCAACCGGTACGACGATGGACAGGTACGATTATATAAAAAAGAATCATCCGGACGCGCCGTGGAATAAATAATTTTAAGATGTAAAATGACAAATTTAATATAGGCATAGCCGTGTTATTTTTTTGCGGGTGTCGTATAGTGGTAGTACGGGGGTCTCCAAAACCTCTGGCGGGGGTTCGATTCCCTCCACCCGTGCCAGCGTGTATTTAATTAAGTTAGTTTTTTGATGTAAAAAAAATTATGAAAAACAAAGTCAACAATTTTGCTTATATTGATGGCGCAAATTTGCACAAAGGCGTTAAAGAATTGGGTTGGAGTTTGGATTACAAACGTTTTCGCGTTTGGCTTAAAGAAAAAATATCAGATTGACAGGGCATACATTTTTATTGGCTTGATTCCTGGAAATAAAAATTTATACACTTTTTTGCAAGAAGCCGGTTTTACGCTTGTTTTTAAAGAGACTACTTATGGTGGCGCGGGAAAAGTAAAAGGTAATTGCGACGCTGATTTGGTTTTGAAGGCAGTGGTTGATTATTACGAAAAGCAATTTGAAAAAGCAATCATTGTGGCAAGTGATGGCGATTATGCCGGATTGGTGAATTTTTTTAAAGAAAAGAACGTCCTTTTGGCGCTTATTTCCCCCAATAATAAATGTTCTTTTCTTTTAAGGAAGCTTAATATTTCTTTGGTTTATTTGGATAATCAACGCAATAAATTAAATTACGGCCAAAAAGAAAAAGCCCCCGATGGGGACAATACCCCATAAGGGTCTCTTTCATAGTGAATTAATTATATTATAGCAGGTTGATATTTGTTGTCAAATGGAATTATCCACAAGGGTTTTAATAAGCCAAAAACGCGCGGCTGGAATTGGAGCAAAAGACAGGCAGAAAAATTGTTTTTGTGGTGAAAATGGTTGTAGCAGGGCAGAAGTTGAAGTAGCCCACAAAAGCGATGAAATTCTATGGAAGAAAATGTGGCACACTGATTGGGACGGAATAAGTGATGAAGATAAAAAAAGAGAGTTCAATTTTACTGAAAAAAAGATTGGACACCCCGATATAAAAAAAGAACTCCCTCTCAAGTTTGATAAGCAAGAATACAGAACACTTATTCTCAATCTTACTTCTCATAATAAGATGCGGTGAGTTGCGGGGCAGAGTAATTAATGATAAAATGTATTTATACTTGTGACGCCAAGTTAAGTGTCCTGCTATCTGTTTATAATTTATTAATTTAATTTAAATCTATGGGCCAAAATAGCGCCGCTAGGGCAAGAACAAAACATGGTAAAAAAAATACTAAGAAAGGCAGAGAAATAGCCAAAAAGACAAAAAGATTAAGATAGCTTAGGTTGAAAATTTTTTAATCTGATTCCCGCCGGTAGGGCGGGAATTTTGATTGGTAATATTGAAAATAGCATAATTATTTGCTAAGCTCATATTATGAACAATAATAGATTACCATTGGCAGCCAGGATACGACCGATAAACCTTGATGAATTTTTGGGTCAGGAAGAAGTGGTTGGAAAAGGCAAAATGTTGAGAAAGGCAATTGGATCAGACAGACTGCCGTCAATGATATTCTGGGGTCCGCCAGGCAGCGGCAAAACTACCCTGGCTTTTATTATTGCCCAGGCAACTCATGCTGATTTTGTGCAAATTAGCGCGACCATCGGCGGTAAAAATGAACTGCGGGAAATTGTTAAACGGGCAGAACAAAATTTGAGATTAGGACAAAAAACGATTCTTTTTATTGATGAGATACACCGCTGGAATAAAGCGCAACAAGACGCGCTCTTGCCGCATGTGGAGCGCGGAACGATTGTGCTCATCGGCGCCACCACTGAAAATCCAAGTTTTGAAGTGGTCGGAGCTCTGCTTTCAAGATGCCTGGTTTTTGTGCTGACTAAATTATCCCGAGAGCAGATTGCGGAAATTATTAAACGGGCGATCAAGGATAAAAGCAGGGGACTGGGAGAAATAAATATTAAGATAGGCAAGAAAGAAATTGAGATGTTGGCCGGCATGAGCAATGGAGACGCCAGGACTGCCTTGAATGTGATGGAATACGCCAGTTCAATTAGTCATAATATAACAGCTGAAATTATCAGGGAAGCTTTTCAAAAATCGCATTTATTATATGATAAGGATGGCGAGGAACATTATAATATAATTTCAGCTTTGCATAAATCTATGAGGGGCGGGGATGCCAACGCGGCTCTTTATTGGCTGGCGAGAATGCTTGAAGCTGGCGAGGACCCCTTATATGTCGCCAGACGATTAATCAGGTTTGCCAGTGAAGATATAGGCTTAGCCAACTCAAGAGCCTTAGAGCAGGCTATAGCGGCTTACAGGGCATGCCATTACATAGGGATGCCTGAATGTAATGTCATTTTAGCGCAAGCAGTGGTTTATATGGCCAAGTGTCAGAAATCAAATGAACTTTATACGGCGTATCAGAAAGCCCAAAATGACGTCAAAGAATATGGCAATTTGGGGGTGCCTTTGCATCTGCGCAACGCGCCGACAAAATTGATGAAAAATTTAGGTTATGGCAAGGATTATAAATACAGCCCGAATTATGATTATCAGGAAAACCAAGAATATTTACCGCCCGAGTTAAAAAATCAGAAATATCTTGATTGATATTACACAATTTTTTCTGTCAGACTAGTTTTTACGGTTGCTTAAATCGTGCTATAATAAAATCATGAATAGAAATCATAAAAAAATAGCTAGTCTTTTAATACTAGCCGTATTAGTGGCTGGTTTTTTAATGCCGCAGAATTTAATTACAGCGCAGGAGGGCGGAGAAAAAGAAATTCAGGAATTATCTAATGAAATTAAAAGCAAGCAGAGTGACATTGAAGAATTGCTGGAAAAAATTGCGGCTTATGAAAAAAATTTAGAAGCAGAGAGGTCAAAGGCGAGCAGCCTAAAAAGTCAAATATATATTTTAGAAACGCAGATTCAAAAGAAAGAAGCGGAAATTAGTTTAAACCAAGGGGAAATTGATCGGGCTAACTTGGAAATTAAAAAAACCGAGGAAGAATTGCTCGTCAATACTAAAAATATTGCTGACAAACAGACAAAAGTCGCGGCTTTTTTGCGCGAACTATACAGAATTGACCAGAAAAGTGATTTGGAAATAATTATTATGAACAAAAATATTTCTGATTTTTTTGGCCAGTTACAGGCGGTTGAGCAAATTCAGTCCGAGGTAAGTGATAATTTGAAAGCTTTAAAGGAATATAAAGCTGCCTTAGAAAAAAATAAATCGGCATTAGAGGAAAAAAAGAAAGAGCTGGAGACTTTGCAGCAAGAATTAGACAATAGGAAGGGCGGTTTGGAAGACCAACAAAATACTAAGCAATTAATTCTTAATCAGACAAAAAATTCCGAAGCAAGATATCAACAAACAGTTCAGGAATTGAAATTGGAGCAAAGCAGAATCAACGCGGAAATAGTTTCCCTTGAAAGAGCTATCCGCCAGAAATTATCTGGTGATAAGTCAAAATTATCACAACTGGGAGAGGTAAAATTTATTTGGCCAGTGTCTGGCAGAACAATCACGGCGTATTTTCATGATCCTGATTATCCTTTCCGCTATATTTTTGAACATCCAGCCATTGATATTCGGGCGTCCCAAAAAACACCATTAAGGGCTGCGGCTTCTGGTTATGTGGCCAAAGTCAAGGATGGCGGAAGATATGGTTATTCATATATTATGATTATCCATAATGATGGTTTTGCCACTGTTTATGGCCATGTGAACGCGATTTATGTCAAAACTGACCAGTTTGTAACACAAGGTGAAGTAATTGGCGCCAGCGGCGGCATGCCCGGAACAAACGGAGCAGGCTCATTAACCACCGGGCCTCATTTACATTTTGAAGTTAGGAAGGATGGCATACCAGTTAATCCCTTGGATTATTTGCCTTAATAATGATAATAATAATGACGCACGAAGAAAAAATTGCAAGAATTTGGACCCGCGTCTGCGGGATTTTTAAATTGCCAGGATTTAGTTTAAAAGCTATGCGGCGGCTGGTTGATCAAGAGGGGAGAGGGGTGTTGAATTTAAAGAAATCATATAATCTTGCCCACGCAAATTTAAAGACTAGAGTGATTACCGTTGACATTTATACGCCGAAATTTAGAAAACCAAAATCAATCAATTCAATTTTAAGAATATTAGCCCATGAAATTGCTCATTTTCAAAAACCGCCGTTTAGGCAAAGATTTCGCGGGAAATGGATTGTGCGCCAGCATTATCCAACCTATTACCAGCAGGTTAATTGGAATGTAGAGAGGATGAAAGAAGATGAGGTGTTAAAGAATTTTTTTAGACAATGATGAATAATAAATAATAATATACGGGTTATCTCTTTAATGGGTGGAAATCTTGATGTGTTTTTTCTGCGTAGCGATCTGAAATATGCACGTAGCGAGTAGTGGTATCTAAAGACTCATGGCCAAGCAATATTTGAATGGCTGCTGGATTAGCGCCTGATTCAGCAAGATAAGTGGCAAACCCGTGTCTGAGAGAATGCGCGGAAGTAGGCACATTAATATGTAAAATTTCTCTATATTGTTTAATTTTCATTTGTAAGTAATTAGCTGAAATTTTTTTATCTTTTTTTGATGAATTAAGACCGCGATAGGGGATAAATACATAAGGCGAATCGCTCTGACGTTTACCCAAATAGTTTTGTAAATATTTATACGCTCTGGGAGTTAAATAGGCGAATCTTTCTTTTTTACCTTTGCCCAGAATAAAAATTTTGCCCGATTGATTGATTTTATCCATCTTAAGATTAATTAATTCTGAAATTCTTAAACCGGTAGAAAATAATAATTCCAGCATGGCACGATTACGGAGCGCGACTTTTGTATTTTTTTCCAGGGTGGCCGGCGCTTCTATTAATTTTATCAGTTCATAAAGCTCGGCTACCTGGGGATGCTTTTTAGTGGTTTTGATAAATTTAATTACTTCTGGGGCAATCGGGCAATGATAATCCAGATCAATTAAATATCTTAAATATCCCCTGATAGCTGACAAGGTGCGGTTGATAGATCTAGCCAGAAGTTTCTTATCGCCAGCAGGGGAGAGTCCCCCGGCTGTTTCCCTGTCGCGCGAGTTAAGCCATGCTTTATATTGCTCAATATTTTTTTTGTTTATTTCATCAAATTTTATATTATTATTTTGTAAATAATTTTCAAATAACTTTAAATCGCGTTCATAATTATAAACGGTTTCATCGGAGTAATTATTTGTCTGAAGATAAAGTAAATAGTCGTCTAAGTGGTCTAACATGTGTTTTGAAGTTATCCCGATGTGAAGTCGCGGGATATAGTTATATTATATCATAAGATATAAGTGAGTGTAAGGGATATTATACTCAGTTATATATTCCCTTTATTCTAGGCCTGTCTAGGGCCTAATTTATTTGGGGGTTTAAATTTATTGTGACGTTTAACAAATTTTTATGACTCCCCTATTACCCCCGTTAATAAGTTTATATTTAATTTAAAAATGTAAAAAATAAATGAATATAATATTTTTTTAATTAATCCTTAAATATAATAAAAGCCTCTCCCCTAGTAAATTGACTTAGGGATTAAATAATGAGAAGATAATATAAGCAATAAATTATAATAATAAAATTGAATTCTATGCGCTTTGAAGAAATTTTAAAAGATGAGCCAGCCTACCGCATTAAGCAGGCTAAACAGGCCGTTTTTAAAGATCTGGCAGATAATTGGCAAACAGTCACTACCCTGCCCTTGGCCTGGCGCGAAAAATTGGAAAAAGAAGCCAGTTTGAAAATAAATTGTGAAATTTTTGAAGACAAGAAACAGTCAGCGGCAAAAGCACTGATAATTTTAGAAGATGGGAACAAAATTGAAACTGTCTTGATTCGCCACGCCGCTGGCCGCCAGACGGTGTGTGTTTCCAGCCAGGTCGGCTGCCCCTTGGGATGTAAATTTTGCGCCACCGGGAAACTGGGTTTTAAAAGAAATTTAAGCGCACAGAAAATTGTTAATCAGCTAATCGTCTGGAATCGTTTTCTAAAAAGCCAAGGGACTGATAAGCGGGTAACTAATGTAGTTTTTATGGGCATGGGCGAACCATTTTTAAATTATGAGCAGGTAATTTCAGCCATTCAAATAATCCATGACCCTGATGGTTTTAATTTGGGAGCGAGAAGATTTTCCATCTCCACGGTGGGCATAACTGAAGGCATTGAAAAATTGGGCAAGGAAAAATTACAGATCAATCTAGCGATTTCACTCCACGCCCCGACTGACGCATTAAGGCAAAAACTTATTCCGATCAATAAAAAATATCCGCTACATAAAATTTTTAGGGCGGTTGATAATTATCTTGTTAAAACTAAGCGCCGGGTAATGTTTGAATACCTGATGATTAAAGGAGTAAATGACAGTTTAAAAGAGGCGCGGGAATTGGTAAAATTAATGAGGCATTCACTTTATCTGGTCAATCTGATTGTATATAACCCAACTCAAAATTTTCAAGCTTCAACAAGAACAACTGTCCAGCGCTTTAAAGAGTATTTAAAAAGCCACGGCGTGGCCGTGACAGAACGGTATCGTTTTGGCAGAGAAATTGAAGCGGCCTGCGGGCAATTAGCTTTAAAAGCTAACTAATCCGGCAATAGATTTTATCTGTAATTTTTATTCTTCCACCAGCTTGATGTCTGCGCCAATGGATTGCAGACGTTCTTCAAGCTTTTCATAACCGCGGTGGATGGGATAAACATTATAGAGGGTAGATTTGCCTTGGGCGGCCAGCATGGCGACAAGAATAATGGCGGCCGGACGGAGGGCTGGCGGACAGACAACTTCAGCGGCAATGAGTTTGCTCGGACCGTCAATCGTGACCCGATGGGGATCCATCAGGGTAATTTTAGCGCCGAGACGATTTAATTCAGGATAATAAATGGCTCGATTCTCATATGTCCAGTCATGAATCAAGCTCACCCCTTTGGCTTGAGTGGCAATCGGCACAAAGAAAGGCAGATTGTCTTGGTTAATGCCGGGGAATGGCAAAGCGTGAATTTTTTCTTCCAGCGCTTTTAATTTTGAAGGCTGGGTGGTGATATCCACCAGGACAGTCAGGCCGTTTTGGGCCAAATACTTTTTTGATAAACTGAATTGAAAACCCATTTTTTCCAGTTTTAAAAGTTCCAATTCCAAGAAATCAAGCGGGCAACGTTTAATGGTCAGGGAAGAATTGGTGGTGGCCGCCAGGGAAATAAAAAACATGGCCTCAATCGGGTCCTCACTGATTTCATACTCAATGTTTTGATTGATCTTGGCCAGGCCAGTAACTTTCAAGGTGCTGGTACCCGCGCCTTCAATCTCAACGCCCAGTTTCTGCAAAAAATAGCATAAGTCGCGCACCATGTAGTTGGAAGTACAAAACTTGAGAGTGCTTTCGCCGGCGATCTGGGCGGCGGCCAGCAGCACATTCTCAGTGACAGTATCGCCCGATTCATAGAGAACAACTTCGGCTGGTTTTAAATTTTTTATTTTCACCACATATTTGTCTTTTTCTGTTTTAATATCCAAACCTAATTTTTCCAAAGCAAAAAGATGCGGTTTAATTGTTCGGCTGCCAAGACGGCAGCCACCGGCCTGCGGAATAAGATAAGATTTTAAACGGCCGGATAGAGCGCCCAAAGCCAGAATGATACTTCTGGTTTTTTGCGCGGCCATGGTATCTATTTTTGATAAATTAAATACTCGCGGCGGCTGGATGACCAAAGTCCTGCCTTTTTTGGTAATTTTTACGCCCAGGCTGACAAGCACTTCAATCAAACGACTAATTTCTTCAATTTGAGGCACATTTTTTAAAGTGGTCTCTCCCCTATTAATTAAAGAGCCGATCAGCGTGGCCACCGCTCCATTTTTAGAGGAATTGACAATAATTGAGCCGCTTAATTTTCTACCGCCATGAATAATGAATTGGGACATATTTTTAGTTGAAATGAATAATTACTTATGGTAATCTGTATTTAAGATATCACATTTTATTCCAAAAAACAAGATTATTATGACTTTATTGCATCGGAGAATAATATATTTAATATTTATGGCAGTTTTTTTGATCGTGCTGCCTTTAATCATCCTTTCGGCCACGGGCTACAGGTTCAACAGCAAAAAAAACCTGCTGCAAAAAACAGGGATAATTTTTTTGGAAACAAAACCTAAGAATGTCAATGTTTATTTAAATAGTCAATTGGTTGAGCAAAGCACTCCAGTAAGATTAAAATATTTATTGCCCAATAAATATGAGATAACGGTCAGCAAGGAAGGATACTTTCCCTGGCAAAAAAAGATTGATGTTTATGATGGGCAGACAACTTTTCTGCAGTATGTCAGACTGTTCAAAAATAATATTCAGCCGGAATTATTGATGCCCGATGAGATAATAGGCATGAAAAAAAATAATGATGATAAATTGGGACTGGTTAAAAAAAACGGCGAACTGTGGTTTTTATCTGTCTATGATTTGAATAGCAAGATTGAGAAACAGCTATTTGAATCGCCGAGTGAAATTAAAAAATTTGAATTCGTAGATAATGGCAACGGGATTTTAGTTTATGGGGCGGACATTTGGCTGGTTGACATCTCTGGCGGAGAAAAAATAAATTTGACTGAAAAAATTAAAGCTGATTTTAAAAATTTAAAAGTTGATGAATTAAACAGTAATTTTGTTTTTTATTTGTTAAAAGGGCAATTGTTCAGACTGAATTTAGCCACTAATGAAACGAGCGGCTTCCCCTATTTTCCGCTTGATTATTTTGTCAGGGGCGATGAATGTTATTTGCTGGCTAACGATAGTTTAAATAATATTTTCTTAAAAAGATTCGGATTAGCCGAAGACAAACTGCCGGAGAGTTTATTGAGCTTACCGGCAAGCGATGAATATCTATTAGCCAGTGTCAACGATAACTTCGTCATTATCCGCCAAAATGATAAGTTAGTAGTCTGGGATAAAGCGACCGGGGCAAGCGAACTGATAAAAGGGGCGGATTTTTATGAGTGGGACAGCCGACAAGAGGAACTGTTATTTGGTAATGATTGGGAATTGTGGAGCTATCGGCCAAAGGAAAAGGATGACAAATATATATTATTTTCCAGAACTGGCGAGGAAATTAAAGGAGCTTTTTGGTATCAGCCTGAAACGCATATTTTTTATCTCGTAGCTGACAAAATTAAAATAGTTGAAAATTTAATCAGTAACAGAGTGACCAATGACCTGATGCAAGCTGCCGAGATAAAATTTGCCGGGGTAAATAAAAAAGGCGACAAACTATACTTTGTTGGCCAAAGTGGAAAGGATGTGGGATTGTTTGAGCTTGATCTTTTAGATTAAATAGTTAATTGAAGTTCAAGTTTAGTTATTCTTTTCTCGTGATTTTGGTATGTTAAACTATGAGCAGCTGATTCTTGCTCTATTTTAATGAAGCTACCTATCAGCTTATCATTGCCTGCTGTTACTTCTTTAAATCTTCTGTCCATTTCTTGGTGCATTAAAGCAAATCTTTTATCTACCTGTTCAAATCTTTTATCTACCTGTTCAAATCTTTTATCTACCTGTTCAAATCTTTTATTCATTTCATACCGAGTCGGTAAGTTATCCACAGTTTGCTTGATAGAAACGAGAATTTTTTCAATATCTTTTATTTTTAGTTCTTTTTCCTTCATAATTTAAGTATAGCAAATAATTAAATTTATATCTAGATAATAAGTTTTTCCTGAAGTTTTTGTTTAGCTAGATTTTGAGCTTCAAGCAAAGAATCAAAAGTGCCGGCATCAAGCCAGTCGCCATTCACCATAGCAACCTCTAACTCTGCTTTGGCTAAATACCAGTTATGAAGATCTATAATTTCAAGCTCTCCTCGGTCACTCAGCTTTAGATTTTTTGCTATTTCAACTACTCGGTGGTCATAGATATATAAACCGACAATAGCATAATCACTGATCCATTTTTTGGGTTTCTCAACGATTTCCAGCGCTTTCATGCGCTGATCAAATTTGACCACGCCTGATCTTTCTGGGTCAGAAACTTTTTTTACAAAGATTTTGCCTCCGGATTTAAAATTTTTTATGTCAGCTGAAAAATCATCTTCAAAAATATTATCGCCCAAAATCATAGTGATATTTTCCCGGTCAATAAAATTTTCTCCAATAATAAAGGCCTCGGGCAGACCTTTTGGCTCATCCTGAATTTCATAAGTGAATTTAACGCCAAATCTGGAACCAGAACCTAAAAGATTCAGGTAATCCCCTGCTCGCTCTGGGGCAACGATAATTAATATTTCTTTTATGCCTGCTTTAAGCAAAGTATTTAAGGGATAATAAATCATGGGTTTATTATAAACCGGCAGAAGTTGTTTGGATGTTATTTTTGTTAGCGGCCTTAACCGCGTGCCAGCACCGCCTGATAGAATGATTCCGCGCATAAATTGGTTTTTTAACAGGTTATATTTATGATAAGATTAAATTGATATTTATGCAAATATTAAACTCCAAAAAAAGCATTTTTAACGGCATTTTTATCATCGTGGTACTTTTGATGCTTTTTAATATTTTTCTGCTAAAATCGGCTATTTTGGGCTTAATTTTAGCTGTTTTATGGCTCTTTGGGGCAGTGGCAGGAATTTTTGGGGCAAAATTTGCCGCCAACCAGTCTAATCTATATCAAAAAGCAATGGGCTTGGTTTTGGGCTTGGGATTGATTATTTTAATATCCAGCCTCTTTTTTTATTTATTTAATTTTAATTCATTAGCCATAATATTAAGTTATTTAATTATTTCAGGAATAATTTTTTATTTGATCTTAAAATTTGACATTAAACCAAAATTTCAAAAAAATATATTTAGATTTGATCATAATATTATTATTTATTTAATATTATTTATTTTAGCTTTGTTTATTCTTTTTTATAATCAAACTAATCAGGCAATCAGATCGCCCTGGGAAGCGGTGCCAGTTTTATTTTTTATAATATATTTTTTAGCCACTATATTTTTATTAAAAACTAAAAATTTGATTTTATTATCACTGCATTTCTTTTTAACATTTATTATCGCGGTGGTTGTTTATAAAATCGGTTATGGCTTTGATCCTTTTGTCCATCGGGCAGCGGAATATAAATTGGCAGAGCTGGGCTATATTTTGCCCAAGCCATTTTATTATATTGGACAATATACCTTGGTGGTTTTTTTAAGCAAAATATTTTTTGTGCCAATTAATCTGATTGATAAAATTTTAGTGCCGGTTTTAGCAGCCATAACATTACCCGTGATTGGATATTATTCATTGAATAAATTTGTAAATAACAAAAATTTATTGCTTATTGCTTATTGCTTATTGCTTATTGCAGTGACTCCCCTCTTCTTCTACACAGTGCCGCAGTCTTTGGCCAATTTATTTTTATTAATTTTAATATTTTTGTTATTCAAT
>PFHP01000022.1 GCA_002782365.1 Candidatus Kuenenbacteria bacterium CG_4_8_14_3_um_filter_39_15
AAGAGGGAAACAAAGTGATACAAATTTCAGAGCGGATTGTGGTCAAGGAACTCTCAAAAAGAATGGGCATGCCAGTGACGAATTTAATCTTGGAGCTGATAAAAAATGGCGTTATGGCTTCGCTTAATCAGGATATTGATTTTGAGACAGCCAGCATTATTGCCGAAGATTTGGGATTTAAAGTAGAAAAATCTGAAGAAAGGGCGGGGGCGGCGCATAATATTGATTATGGCAAACTGCTGCAGGTTGATAAAAAAAATGCCGTGCCGCGGCCGCCGGTGGTGGTCGTCATGGGGCATGTTGACCATGGCAAAACAAAACTTTTAGATGTCATCAGACAGACAAATATTATGGAAGGGGAAGCAGGCGGCATTACCCAGCATATTGGAGCTTACCAGGTGGAAAAAGGCGGTCGGTTGCTGACCTTTATTGATACGCCCGGCCACGAGGCATTTTCAGCCATGAGATCGCGCGGAGCGCAGGTAGCTGATATTGCCATATTAATCGTGGCGGCCGACGATGGCGTACAGCCGCAGACAATAGAAGCAGTGGCGCACATCAGGCAGGCTGGCCTGCCTTTTATCGTGGCGATTAATAAGATTGACAAGCCCGGCGTTAATATTGACAAAGTAAAATCAGATCTGGCGAATATCGGTTTGGCTGCTGAAGATTGGGGCGGCAAAACCATTTGCGTGGCAATTTCAGCCAAACAAAATTTGCATATTGACGAGCTGCTGGAAACATTATTTTTAGTGGCCGACATGGAGAGCGACAAGATTGTGGCTGATGAAAAAAGCTTAGCCGTCGGCACGATTATTGAATCGCACATTGATAAAGGCGAAGGGCCGGTGGCCACGGCTTTAATCCATAACGGTATATTAAAAAAAGGCGAAATAGTGAAAATTGGCGAGCGGGCAAACAAAATTCGGGCGATGAAAAATTGGAAGGGAGAAGCGGTGGATCGGGCGATGCCTTCAATGCCCGTTAAAATTTTAGGATTAAAAAATGTGCCGTTGGTGGGAGAAATTTTGCAAGTATTGGCTGACAGGAAAGAAATAAGGAAGCTTTTTAAAAATAGAAAGGAATTGAGCCGGTTGGTTGAACAACATCAGGCGACTAAAACTGAAGAGAGTGAGAGTGATGAAGAAAAAAAAGAGAAACCGCAGGTAAACTTGATTTTAAAAGCCGATGTCTTTGGTTCCATTGAAGCGATTATTGAAAGTCTGGAAAAAATTAATCAGACCAGAGTTAAGCTGGTGATTATTAAACAAGGCTTAGGCAACATTACGGAAAAGGATGTGGAACAAGCGGCGACTTCCAAGGCGTATTTATTGGGATTTAATGTGAAGATGACCGCTGAAGCTAAAAGGCAGGCCGTGGAAGAAAATATTGAAATTCAGCTTTTTAATGTGATTTATGACCTGCTTTTATTTGTTGAAGAGGAAATCAAGCGGGTGGCCGGGGTAGAAATGGTTGAAAAGACACTAGGCAAACTGAAAGTGCTAAAAATATTTAGCACTGGCAAAAATTGGCAGATTGTCGGCGGCCGGGTTGAGAGCGGTAAAATTATGTCGGATTTGATGGCCAAGATTTATCGTGGCGGCGAGTTAATTGAACAGGCGCAAGTGGTTAGTTTGGAAGCTGGCAAAGAGATAGTCAAAGAAGCTGTTGCCGGGCAGGAATGCGGCATGAAAATTAAAGGCATAGTAGAAATAAAGGGAGGAGATGAAATAGAGGTGATAAAAATAGAAGAAAAATGATTAGCCAATCAGGGACTTGATTTAAAACAGCGCCATAGTGGCGCTATTTTTTTGCCCTAATATTTGGTTTTGGAATGCTCAGGCTATTCACTTAGCCAAAACCAGAATTGATTTTTCATTTTTTGTCCAAGTTTATATGTATTGGCGTGGGAAAGAACGCCGAGATAGGACTGGAGCGATTGCTCAAGAGTTTGTTTGTTAATTGTTTCATTCTTGTATTCCCTTACCCTTTTTTCTAATTTTCTGAAAATCCGTTGCTTGGTTTTGGCGCGCAGTAAACGATAATGTGGCAGAAGAATGTAGCCGAGGAAATCTATTCCTTGATGAAATTTACGAATGGTAATTTTTTTAGGGTGTAGCTCAAGAGCGAGTTTCTTTTTAAAAAAGAAATGAATGGGGGCGATGATGTTTTTTAAATAAAGTCTTTCCCCAGCTATAATGACAAAATCGTCAGTATAGCGAATGTAGTTTTTTATTTTTAGGTGGTGTTTGACAAATTGGTCAAATTCATTAAGGTAGATATTAGCAAACAGTTGAGAGGTTAAATTGCCTATGGGCAAGCCTTTTCTTTGAAAAAGCGTGGAGTATTTAGAAGAAAAACTTTCAATAATTTCTTCCAAAAGCCGCAGGGCATCATCGTCTTTTACTCGTTTACGGACGATGTCTAATAAAATTCTATGATCAATTGTTTCAAAGAATTTTTTAATGTCGCATTTAAGAACAAAACACCGCTTAAAGGCATTGCCACTTACTTGTTTTAGTATTTTTTCCAGAATATCTATGCCCCTATGCGTTCCTTTGCCGATACGGCAAGAAAAAGAATTCGGGATAAAAGTTGGCTCAAAGATTGGGCTAAGCGCGGCGAAGACGGCATGGTGAAGTATGCGGTCTCGGACAGTGGCCTTATGAATATGTCTTTGTTTTGGGTCTTGAATGTAAAAAGAGACGTATTCCCCGTGTTTGTATCTTTTATATTTCAAATCCCTATGGAGCTTAAAAATGTTTTCTTCAAGTTGCCATTCAAATTTTCGCACGTCCTGTCTTTTCTGTTTGTCGCTTTTGAATTTATCCCACGCCAAAAAGAGATTTTCTAAAGAGATTATTTTTTCAAAAACATTTTTGTAAATTTTCATACTATCTATCTATGGACGAATTTGATATACCAATTTTTAAAAAGACCTATGAACTCTACAAAGAATTCTATGGTTTTCGCAATACCGTATCCAAACAAGACCGTTATACTATCTGGCAGCGGTGTGAAGATCTTATCCTTGAAATTCTGGAATATATTCTCGGCGCAAGCCAGCTATCCAAAATAGAGAAATTACCCATACTCCAAAAAGCAAGCACGAAACTTAACTTACTGCGTGTCTTTCTTCGGCTTTGTAAAGACACCAAGGTATTGGACAGTAAGAAATACATCCGCTTGGAACAAAATGTAGATGAAATAGGTAGGATGTTAGGGGGCTGGATAAAGTCTACCCGAGACCGCTAAAAGAAATGTCCTCCACAAAAGGAGAGCATTCTTATAGAAGAAAGATGGGAGTTCCGGGACGCACCGAGGCCAACGTTGTCGTTGCGATTGCCGTTCCAGTTGTTGACGTTGAGGCCGTTCTCGTCGAAGTTGCCGACACATGAGACATTGCCAGCAGATGAGCCGGTGCGAACATATGTTGCTTGTTCCCATCCATATCACCGAGAATTGAGTATTACTGCTCTTGCGAGCCCATACACTCTCTTCCTTGAATTTAATTCGGGAGCATCTGCCCTTTGAAAGGCAGAACCTCCACCAGAAACAAGCAAGAAGTTCCATCTCTACTCTTTATCACACGCTATCGTTATCCTTGGACAACGATACTCCGGTGACCTCTTAAAAGAAGAGGCGTCCGCGAGGTGAAGCCGTGACCACACCTGCATTAGCAGACGAAGTTATTGTATCAGAAGTTAGTATAAAAGAAAATGAGCCTCCGGCGCTACGAAAAAAATTTCGCGCCGAAGGCTCAAGGTTACGAGAGGGCCAAACCCTCAAGTATTCAAGGTTCAGAACTTCCGGGACGCACCGAGGCCAACGCTGCCGACGCGATCGCCGCACCAGACGTCGACGTAGAGGCCGTCCCCGTCGAAGCCGCCGACACACGAGACACGGCCAGCAGAGACCTTGTCGGTCTTCACTGTGCGTTCCGTGCATGCCGCCCAGTGAGAAGGATTCGGACGAACATCCGTCTTACGGAAGACGAGAATGTCCTTCGTCACTTCGGCGATGGTGCTGGGCACCTCGTACTCGGGCGGAAGCATTGCCACCTGCTCCTCGGGCGTCTTGCTCGTGGAATTGGGAATGATGTTCTTCAGCATCAAGTACCAGCGCAGTTGCATGGTCGCCACATCGGTGTGGGGCTGGCCCACGTGCCACGGATCGTTGTTGAAGTAGAACTTCGGCTGGCCCGTTGCCGGATGCAGTTCGAGCCACTTTGCCACCGTGAGCGGCGATCCGTTGATGGCGGTCAGACCCAGAAATGCGAAGTGTGTGTCCTTCACCAGCTTGTCCGAGTTGAATGGGCAGGAACTGTTGAGGATGTCTTCGCCCCACGGAAACCTCCCGGCTTCACGGAACTGCTTCTTGGTGAACTTGGCGTCGTAGTAGCTCATCCAGTCGGCATCGTCGAAGATGTTCCGACCGAGAACCAACCGAGCCAACCGTGACTCGATGGAACCAACGAGACCCTTACGCATCATCGCTTGCGCGATGCGGCAGGCGTACTCACCGTCAGTGCGGAAGAGATCGAAGAGATCGCGGGGATTACCTCCCTGCTTCACAACTGCTTTCTCCAACGCGGAGACGCTTTCCTCAAACTCACCCTTTGTCATTGTCCAGAGACCGCTTGTTTTTTGGCTTGTGCTCATTGCACACCTCCTTTTTGATTTGTTCTCCACATCCTTTAAGGACTTTAGAGAGCGGATACCCCTTGCCGCGGGGCTACGGTCCCGTCTCTTATTTGAGCCGAGCGCTTTGAAAACTATATATTTTATAGCGTCCAAGGCGCTCGTTTCATATTTCTAAACCATATTTTCAAAGAATTTTATAACACCATTATTGTAGCAGATTGTCAAAAAAAGTCAAGGGGTTGTATCTGACGGGCAGTTGTTTTACTTTTCAAATATTTATGCTAAGATAAAAGTATGAACAAGACATTTCCCCAAATTAATTTTAAGGATTTAATTTCTAAAATTAAATTTACCAGTTGATCTGGTGACGCGAGGCGCTTTAAGTCCATATATTCGCGATGAGGTTTTAGAGCAGACAAAATATTTTTATGTCTAAAAAAATATTGACCATTGCCAAGAAATTAAGGAATTATAAGCCTAAAAAGATAATTTTATTTGGCAGTTATGTTAATGGAAAAATAAATCAAGATTCCGATGTGGATTTGTTGATTATCAAAGATACCAAACAAAATCCTTATGAAAGAATTCCTGAAGTGAGAAAATATTTATTGGGGTCCGATTTTGCTTTTGATATTTTGGTCATGACACCGCAAGAAATTAAACGTCGTCTGTTAGTGGATGATTTTTTTATTAAAGACATCATTCAAAACGGCAAGGTTTTGTATGAAGCAAAAAAATAGCCAGCAAGCTAAAAAGTGGTTTGCGATTGGTGACAATGATTTAAAATACGCGCAAACAAGTTTTGAAGAATTTGGCGCTTTTTATGCGCAAATTTGTTTTATCGCCCAGCAGGCAGCGGAAAAATATTTAAAAGGATTTTTAATTTTGCATAAAAATAGTTTTCCCAAAATTCACGATTTGACTAAATTGTTAAAATTATGTGCCGAGATAGAAAAAGATTTTTTGGATTTTGCGGACGAAACAAGTTACTTAAGCTAATTTTATCTGATTGCCAGATATCCCCTAACTGAATATCCGCCAGCCGGCAAAAAAGAAGCCAAAAAAGCAATTGATTCAGCTGAAGAAATTATCAAGTTTATTAAAGAAGTTGCGAGAAAATAAAACCGTTCAATAATTAATTCAAAATTTACAAACAAAACCCTGCTTTATGGCAGAGTTTTTGTTTGCGAATAACTTTGTGCAGGGATTTGACACTAAATTTAATTCTTGTTAGACTGATTTAATATGAATTTTGAATTAAAGACGAAAATTAACGGGCAACTGGTAAAAGAAGCAGATAAATTAATCAAAGATGCCCAAAAGATTTTATTAGTCGGGCATAAAAACCCTGATGGCGATACCATCGGCTGTCTGACCGCCATGGTGGCATATTTAAAAAGTATTAATAAAAGTTACGCGGCTTTTTCAGCCAATGAACTGCCGGTTAATCTGGAATATTTAAAGCACAGTCAGGAGATTGGGAGTGATAAAAATATTTTTAATCATAGTTTTGATTTAGTAATTTGCCTTGATACGGCTGATCTAAAGTATAGCGGGGTAGAAAACGAGTTAAATCGCTTAAAAGCAAGGGGCGTGAAAATAGTTAATATTGACCATCACCCAAGTAATTATGGCGCAATCAATATCGTTGACGATCAGGCATCCTCAACCAGCGTGATTTTATATGATATTTTAAGGATTTGGCAGGCGGTGATTAACAAAGATATGGCCACCTCACTGCTGGCAGGGATATTAGTTGATACCATGAATTTTATGAACAGCGCCACTAATGATAAATCTCTAGGGCTAAGCGCGGAGCTGCTTCAACGGGGAGCAAAATTTAATATAATTAGCCGCCAGTTATATCAGACAAAAACTCAAGATGGCTTAAAATTATGGTCGCGGCTCTTGAAGCGGCTTAAAAAAAATGATACACTTAATATTGCCTATAGCGTGATATTAGCCGAAGATATTGGAGAAGCCGGGACCGAAGAAACTGAAGGCATGTCAAATTTTTTGAGTAATCTGGCTGAAGCCAGGCTAAGTATGGTCATTAAAGAAATTAAAGACGGAGAAATCAGGGTAAGTATGCGGGCGATTGATGAGCAGGTGGATGTGGCTGAAATGGCCAGGCATTTTGGCGGCGGCGGGCACAAGAAAGCGGCGGGATTTACCATCAAGGGCAGGCTGGAGCAAGAAGGAGAGGGGTGGAGGATAGTATAATTTTAAATTTTAAATTTTTCCGCCAAGTTTTCTCGTGAATAATTCAAATTCGTGGAAGGCGGATCACCCGCAGGGTGAAAATTTTAAAACAAATAAATTTATGTTTTTAATTCCGACAGTGATTGAGAAAAGTCAAATGGGTGAACGCGCCTATGATATCTATTCGCGGCTTTTAAAGGAGCGCATAATTTTTTTGGGCGATTCAATCAATGACGGTTTGGCCAATACCATTATTGCCCAGCTGCTATTTTTGGAGTCACAAAATAAAGAAAAAGACATCAAATTATATATTAATTCCCCGGGCGGGTCAGTCACCGCTGGCATGGCGATATATGATACGATACAGTACGTCAAATCCGATGTGTCAACAATTTGCGTGGGGATGGCGGGCAGTATGGGCGCGGTGATTTTAGCGGCCGGCACTGCCGGCAAAAGGCTGGCTTTGCCCAATGCCGAAGTGATGCTCCATCAGGTTATGGGCGGAGCTGAAGGCCAGGCATCGGATGTAAAAATTCGGGCCGAACATATTTTAAAAATAAAAGATAAATTGAACAGGATATTAGTCAAGCATACCGGGCAATCTTTAAGCAAAATTGAGAAAGACACTGACCGGGATTATTTTATGAGCGCGGAAGAAGCGGTAAAATACGGGGTAATTGATAAGATTATCAAGTAATTTTGCCAAAAATATTTTTTTAAGTTATGATATAACATCTTAGCCACTAAACTTTAATCACCATGCCAACACCAACTCAAAAACACACCAGTTCCAGAAAGAAAGTCAGAAGAGGGCAGCTGCAACTGAAAAAGATAAATTTATCAGTTTGCCCGAAATGTAAAAAGCCTGTCAGACCGCACAGGGCTTGCGCTAATTGCGGGACTTATCGGGGGCATAAAGCTTTTAAGGTAAAAGTACCTAAAAAGCTTAGGAAAAAATCTGTCAAAGGCGGCAAAGAGGAGAAGAAAAAATAAAAAGTAATAATTAATTTGTAAGAAAATTATGTCCAACAGACACTTGGCGAGAACCGTGGCCATGCAAATACTTTTTGAGTGGGATTTTAATAATCGCAGCCAGAAATTAGTTGAAGTGATGGAGCGCAATATGGCAGAATTCGCGCCCGGACTGCATGAAGATCAGAAATTTATTGAAACGCTTGTCCGGGGAGTGACCAGAAACATGAGTGAAATTGACAAAACCATCGTCAAATATGCCCCGGAGTGGCCCATTGACAAAATCACGATTATTGACAGAAATATTTTAAGACTCGGCATTTATGAGCTTTTGATCGCCAAGCAGGTGCCGCCCAAAGTCGCCATTAACGAGGCAATAGAGATTGCCAAGGCTTACGGGGGAGATTCATCCGGCCGTTTTGTCAATGGAGTTTTAGGCGCGATTTTTAGGGAGATAGCAGCGGAGGATGATGATGTCATCACCCCTGACAAAATCAAGCAGCAGCTGCGAGAGGAGAAAAAGAGTGGTTAGCATTATTAAGTATTAAATTTTATTCATTAATTTATTGATCTATTAAATCAAATATAAATCTGTGAGTACTATTTTAATAATAGCTATTTGTAGATTTGTAGCGGATTTGTAGGTTAGTCGCGGGGTATTTTTATGTCCAAGGACAAATTAAAAGAATTGGAAAAAAAGATTGGGGTTAATTTTAAAAATAAAGATTTACTCAAAGTAGCCATGGTTCATCGCTCGTATATTAATGAACATCCGAGCTTTGCCCTGAACCACAATGAACGTTTGGAATTTTTGGGTGATGCGGTTTTGGAGCTGGTGGTCACGGAATATTTGTATCAAAACTACCAAAATCCGGAAGGGGAGCTGACTAACTGGCGGGCGGCTTTGGTTAATGGCGGCAGTTTGGCTGAAGTGGCGGAGGAATTTGGTTTGTATGATTATTTATATTTGTCGCGCGGCGAGGCAAAAGACGCTAATCCTAAAGCCAGGAATTATATTTTAGCCAATGCCACCGAGGCATTGATCGGCGCGATTTATTTGGATATGGGCTGGCAGACGGCTAAAGAATTTATCACGGAACATCTCTTAGTCAAACTGCCTCATATTCTAAAAAATAAATTGTATCTGGATGCCAAGTCTCATTTCCAGGAATTGGCACAGGAAAAAGTTGGTATCACCCCAAGTTATCGGGTGTTAAGCGAGAGCGGGCCAGATCATGCCAAAGATTTTGTGATTGGCGTTTATTTAGATGATGAATTAGTGGCCGAGGGAAATGGCACGAGTAAACAGGAAGCGCAGATGGACGCGGCCAGGCGCGCGCTGGAAGAAAAAGACTGGTAAGCTCATTTCTATAAATATTTTTCTGATTAAAATTCTGTTTGACAAATTCAGGCTATATGCTATTATAATCTAAACAATCAAATAATAAATGTCCGGCCTGGAAAATGGTTTTAATCCTACAACTATTTTCCAGATCGAACATTGACAACCCACAACCTGTATTGGCTTGTGGGCTTTCTGTCAAAAAATAGCTCTTTAAAAGATTACCCAAGCTCTTCCAGTAATTGGTGACAAAGATTGCCGCCAGCTGCTGGAAGAGCCGACGTTGGCAAAAGGAGAACCAATGTTCATAGCGCTAGGGATTAGTCCCCCTAAAGCTAGGGCTTTCCGTTATTAACTAACGCCGCCAACATGTTCAAGGCGTTTAGCGGAGCTCTTTCTTTAGCGCTAATTCTCTTAGCGCTATCATGGCTCCTTCCCGGGGTATTTACCTTGATCACCGAGGTTTTAATTAAAATGCTAACTATTATTAGCAGCCTCCTGGATCAAGCATCAAATAATATGCCCCGATGAAATTAAAAAAGGATACCACATTGTGGTATCCTTTTTCTTATAATAAATAAATTTTCTAATCCTCATTACATAAACAATGGCAACATCACTAGGGTTAAAGTTGACAGTAATTTAATCAAAACATGGAGCGATGGTCCGGCCGTGTCTTTAAAAGGATCGCCAACCGTGTCGCCAACCACGGTGGCTTTGTGTACTTCCGAGCCTTTGCCGCCCAGATTGCCAGCCTCAACAAATTTTTTGGCATTATCCCATGCTCCGCCGCCGTTATTTAAAACCAAGGCCATGAGTACCCCGGTAATAGTTCCAACCATGAGCATGGCGCCGACTGCTTCAGCCTTAAAAATATAACCGACGGCGATTGGGACAATAACTGCCACCAACCCCGGCGCTACCATCTCTTTTAAAGCGCCCTTAGTGGTGATATCCACGCATTTAGCATAATCTGGTTTAGCTGTGCCTGCCATAATGCCCGGATTGTTTTTAAATTGGTCTCTGACCTCATTAATAATATAATGAGCGCCGCGGCCGACCGCTCTGATCGCCAAGGAAGAGAATAAAAATATCAAAGCCGCGCCCAAAAATCCGCCGACAAAAACTGCCGGCTTAGCCAAATTAATACTGGTTAATTTGGCATCAGTTAAGAAAGCTGAAAACAAAAGAAAAGCCGCCAAGGCCGCCGAGCCCACCGCATATCCCTTAGTTAAAGCCTTGGTCGTATTGCCCACCGCGTCTAACCTGTCGGTGATTTTTCTGACCGATGCGTCAGCTTTTGACATTTCTACAATACCGCCGGCATTATCAGTAATTGGTCCGAAAGTATCCATAGCCAAAACATAGCCGGCTGTGGCCAGCATGCCCATTGTAGCCACTGCTGTGCCATACAACCCGCCGCTGGCCAAGCCGGAAGCTTTACCTATTAAATATGAGCCCAAGAGAGCTGCGCTGATAATGACAGCTGGCACGGCCGTACTTTCCAAGGCCACGGCGAAACCAGTAATAATATTAGTGGCCGCTCCGGTCTTGGAAGCTTCGGCAATTGATTTAACCGGCCTAAAGCGGTACTCGGTGTAATATTGAGTAATGTATAAAAAGGCCATGCTTGTCGCTAGCCCGATGGCGCCACAAGCCAAAAACCACAGCCAATGGCTGGACAATAGCCACTTGGTGGCAATCGCAAAACCAATCATTGCCACGATGGCCGCCACATAAAAACCACGATTTAAAGCCTTCATCGGATCTTCTTTGCCTTTTACTTTAACGGAAAAAACTCCGAAAACAGAAGCGATTAAACCGAAAGCGCGGGCAACCAAAGGAAATAAAATTCCGCTGATGCCAAAAACAGGATAAAGCGCAATACCCAGAATCATTGCGCCAATATTTTCTGCCGCCGTACTTTCAAAAAGATCTGCGCCCCTGCCGGCGCAATCACCGACATTGTCGCCCACTAAATCCGCCACCACTGCCGGATTTCTGATATCATCTTCCGGGATGCCAGCTTCTAGTTTGCCCACCAGATCAGCGCCCACGTCAGCCGCTTTGGTGTAAATTCCGCCGCCCAACTGGGCAAAGAGCGCTACTAATGAAGCGCCGAAACCAAAACCAACAACAGTTAAGGGCACATTTTCCGGATTTTTTAAGCCGCCATATAAAACAAATAACCCGGCCACCCCTAAAAGAGACAAGGCAACCACTAAAAATCCGGCCACTGCTCCGCCCCGCATCGCCAGCTTCACCGCTGAATTGATGTTGCGGCTAGCCGCCGCCGCCGTGCGCACATTGGCTCTGACAGAAATATACATGCCGATATAACCGGCTAAGCCGGAAAAACAGGCGCCGACTAAAAAAGCCACGGCTGTTTTTATGCCCAAACTGATATTACTTGACAGAGCATAGATGCCAAATATAATCGCGGTACCAATAATGGCGATGATGGCGATTGTTGTATATTGTCTCTTTAAAAAAGCCATTGCCCCCTCTTTTATCGCCTTGGCAATTTCCTGCATCTGGGCCGTACCCTGGTCTTCCTTTAGAATATGTTGAGCCAACAGGAAGGAAATAACCAGACCCAAAATACTGATTAGAAAAACTAAACTTAGTTCCATAAATATTTTCCCTTGTGCCAGCCGTTTGTTTTTAAAACCAGCTGGCAAAAATATTAATTAATTTATTATACTATATTCAGCATATTAAATCTTAAGTTATTAGTCAAATTTTCTAATTTGACACGGGTTAAAATTTATGTTATACTGATAATAGTTAACTATCAATGGAAGTTGATAGTTTTTCAATTAGTAGCAGTCAAAATTTGATAATCAAAAAAGGACAAATCAATAAGCATAAGAAAACAAATATTGATTAGTCAATAAAGCAATAAAACAAATTATCAAAGATCACAAAAGTAAGGTAGCTTGAAGGAATTTTTACAATTGAATAAGCACAAAAACAAAAACAAAAATCCCCGAATAAGGGATTTTTTATTTGCCTTTACAATTTAGAAATTCTTTGTTAAGATGTAATTAAATTATTAGTTCGCGGGTATCGTATAACAGCTATTATGCGTCCTTGCCAAGGACGAGAAACGGGTGCGACTCCCGTTACCCGCTCCATAAAACCACCACTGTGAAGTGGTGGTTTTATGTCTATGATATTTCAATAATTTTATCCCTTGATTTTTCGCCTTTAATAATACTGATTTTTGATTTAGGGATAGATAATTCTTTTGAGAGTAATTTGATGACAGCCTGGTTGGCTTTTCCTTTGTCAGGAGGAAAGGTAGTGTAAACGTGGTATTGATCATCTTTTCTAATTACTTTATTCACGTTAGCTTTGGGAGTTACTTTGACTTTTATTATCATAGAGTGTCTCTTAATTTTTTCAGTAACTTTATATCTTTTAATATCCCCTCGTCAGTTGGGGTTTCCATGATAAAGTCCATGGGGATTTTTTTAGTTTTAAAATATTTAATCAGAGCGTTAAAGCCGGCCAAGCCGATTTTACCATAACCCAGGTGTTCATGCCGGTCAGAGTGGGAGCCTAGGTCGGTTTTACTGTCATTGACATGAATGACTTTTAATCTTTCTAGGCCAATGAGTTTATGAAATTGGCTGAATGTTTTTTGGACAGCTTTTTCCTCACGCAGATCATAGCCTGATTCAAAGGCATGAGCGGTGTCAAAACAAACGCCGAGTAGATTTTTCGTTGCGGCCGTTTCGCTTTTTTTTATAATTTCTGCGATTTCTTCAAATTCATCGCCGATAATCAGGCCGGCTCCGGCTGAAATTTCAATTAATGGCTGGCAGCCGCCTTGGTAGTCTTTAATTATTTCTTTTATGGCTTTGACTACTTTTTTTATCGCGGCTGTCTGGCCCAAGTCTTTGGCAGAGCCAAGATGGAACATCATCCCCTTGGCGCCCAGCAGTTTGCCTCTTTTAAGCTCTTCTTTAAGAGCCGAGATTGAGCCATAATAGATACGGTTTTCAGCTGAAGCCAGATTAATATAGTAAGGGGAATGAAGGTAATAATTTTTGAGATTATATTTTTTATTATTTGTTTTGAATTCTTTGATTAAATTAGGGTCAAGGTTTGGCGCTTTGCCTCCTTGGGGAGAGCGTGAAAAAAACTGGTAGCATTCTGCGCCATAATGAGTAGCATTTATGGGGGCATTTTGGACTCCGCCGCTAGCAGAGATGTGAGCGCCGATATTCATATAAATACTTTTTTAAAATACTAAAATCTAATTAATCATCTTCTTCTTTAACCATTCTACCACTTTTTGTCCATTTAATATATTTGCCAGCTGTGCCTTGTAGGCAGGTAATTGAAGTTGTTTTTCTATTTCAGGGCTATTCTGGTATACTTTTTTAAGTTTATCAATTTCGGCTTTTAGCTCCTGATCAGCAACTTTAATATTTTCTTGGTGCGCCACGGCGCGAATAATCAGAGCGCTTTTAACCCTTATTTCCGCCTGAGGGCGCAGATCATGTTTAAATTCATCCATTGTTTTTTTTATATTGGCCAGCCAAGTTTCAATTTTCAGCCCCTTGTCAGTCAGGTCGGTCGCTAGTTCATTAATAATAACTTCAACTTCGTTGGCTATGATTTTATCAGGCAGATCATCAAATTTAGTTTTTTCAATAATTTTTTTAAGCATCTCATTTTCCAGTTTCTTATCCTGTTCGGCCGTTTTTTCTGCCTGGATATTTTGCTTGATTTGTTTTTTTAGTTCGGCTAAATTTTTAAATTTGCCAAGAGATCTGGCAAAGTCATCATCAAGACTGGGAATATTTAATTTATAGACGCCCTTAA
>PFHP01000038.1 GCA_002782365.1 Candidatus Kuenenbacteria bacterium CG_4_8_14_3_um_filter_39_15
CCAACGCCAAAAATATAAGCCCGGGCGCTGTCATCGCTCAAAATGCTGTTAATTTTTTTTGCCACCTGCGGCTCAAGCGCTTCTTCACCAGGATTATCTTCCGCTTTAAATTCCTCTAAAACCTTGCCGTCTTTATCCAACACTTGCAGGATGTATTGTAAATTATGTCTTTGGCCATTCTGGGCAAAAACGGCAAAAGCTTTGGCGTGATCAATTAATTTTACCTCACCGCCGCCAAGCACTAAAGACAGTCCGAATCTTGAACGATCAGCCAAGGTCGTATAACCCATCTTCTCTGCCAAATTCAAAACGTTTTCCACGCCGGTTAAATAAATTGTTTTAACCGCCGGAATATTTAAAGAGCCAGCCAAAGTCTTCCTAATCGGCAGTGGCCCATGCTCTTTGTCGTCATAGTTATGCGGTTCATACTCGCCCTCAATATCAGTTTTGAATTTTGTCACGACGTCAAATAAAATCGTCTCGGGTGATAAGCCTTTTAAAAAACTGGCCGCGTAGACTACTGGCTTAAATGATGAACCCGGCTGTCTGGGCCGCATGGTCACATTCACCGCCCCGTCATATTCTTGATTAAAATAATCCCGCGAGCCCACCATGGCCAAAACTTCTCCAGTTCGGGCATCAATGGAAACCAGCGCCGCGTTATGCGCCCCATAATTCGCCTCATTTTTCTCCACTCCTTTTTTAAGCGCTTCCTCGGCTATCTGCTGTTTATCCCAATCCAAACTGCTAATTACTTTTAGTCCTCCCTTTTCCACCATTTCCTCCCCGTATTTTTCCGCCAAAAGCTCTTTAAGATACAAAACATAATGCGGCGCTTTAATACTCTGTGGTAATTTTTTAAATTCCAGCTGGCGCTCCATGGCTACTTCAGCTGCTTGCTCATTCACATAACCAAGCTTAACCATCTGGTTTAACACAAAATGCTGACGGTCAAATAATTCGTCCAGATGCGAGCCATGGGGCGAATAATATGTGGTTGCCTTAAGCATGGCCGCCAAAATCGCCCCTTCAGCCAGATCAAGTTGGCTGGCTGACTTGCCAAAATAAGCCTGTGCCGCCGCCTCAATGCCGTAAGCAGTTGAACCATACGGCACCACATTAAAATACAGCTCTAAAATTTCGTCTTTGCTAAACTTTTTCTCCACCTGATAGGCAATGACCATTTCTTTTATTTTCCGGCGATATGTTTTTTCCGGACTTAAAAGCGCGTTTTTTACCAGCTGCTGTGTAATAGTTGATCCGCCTCTTCGCGGCCCAATGCCAAATAATTCATGCAAGCCGACTTTAACTAGTGCTGGAAAATCAAATCCGCGATGCGCATAAAACTGGTCATCTTCAACTGAAATTACTGCCCATTTAACATACTCTGGAATTTGATCCAGAGGCACCCAAGTTTTATTAGTGTCTCCCGATAAATCATAGAGCACCACTTTGCCTGTGCGATCATAAATTTTTGTGGTTGATCCTTCGGTTGAAGCTAAAAATTCTTCCCTTGTTGGCACTTGCGAAGAATAATAGAAAAAAACCAAACTACTGATGATAACTATAAAAATAAAAACAAACATTGCCAGCTTCAACAGCGGTTTTAATATCTTTTGTTTCAAAACACTGCTCCCATCAGACCGGCCAAAATAGCCTGATCTTTTTGGTACTTTCAGCTTCACGTCTCCTCTGTTTCTGCCAAACGAAAAAGCCGCCCTTCTTTTTTCAATCAACTTATCAGAAGGATAGCTTCTCTTATTTTTCCAACTTTGCGGAGATTTTACTTTCAGCGCTGGTATAGGCATCTTATTGTAATTATAGCAATTATAAGCTAATATAGTAATATAATCATATGAACCCAAAAAATCAAGCTAACCAAATTAAAGAACTGCTAGAAAAAGGCGTAGAAAGTATATACCCTGATAAATCCTATCTTGAAAAACTTTTGGCATCAGGCAAAAAACTAACTGTTTATCAAGGATTTGACCCGACAGCCGATACGCTCCACATTGGTAATTTTGTTGGTCTAATTAAACTAAAACAATTCCAAGATCTTGGCCACCGTGTTATTTTCCTCATTGGCGATTATACAGCTATGATTGGTGATCCTGATAAAAGAATTGTTAGAAAACAATTAACTTATGAACAAGTCATAAAAAATTGCAAAAATTATCAAGCCCAGGCCAGTAAAATTTTAAACTTTTCTGGTAAAAATCCTGTTCAATTAAAATATAATAGCGAATGGTTATCAAAACTTACCTTCAAAGACACTTTAGAACTTCTAACTAATTTTACTGTTCAACGCATACTTGAACGAGACCTTTTTGAACAAAGAATCAAGTCTGGTAATCCTCTTTATCTGCACGAATTTATGTATCCAGTTATGCAAGCCTACGACTCGGTGGCGATGAATGTTGACGGCGAGATTGGCGGCAATGACCAAACTTTTAATATGCTGGCCGGCCGAGATTTAATGGCTAAAATGAAAAACAAAGAAAAATTTGTCTTGACCATTAAACTGCTTGAGGATCCCAGCGGTAAAAAAATGGGCAAAACTGAAGGCAATATGATTACTTTGAATGACAGCCCTAAAAATATGTTTGGCAAAATTATGAGCTGGCCGGACACAATGATTGCTCTTGGCTTTGAACTGTGCACTAATTACTCACTTGATAAAATTGAAGAGATAAAAAAGAAACTGCAAGACACAAAACATAATCCGCGCGACCTTAAGGCAAAACTGGCCAAAGAAATTATTACTTTTTACCATTCAAAAGCCGAGGCCGATAAAGCCGAGCAAGAATTCAATAGGATATTCCGCGACAAAGACACGCCGACCAATATGGAAAAAGTCTTTATTATGAACATTGAATACGATCTGCCAGAACTCATGGCCTCTGCCCAATTAGTCCCTAGTAAATCCGAAGCCAAGCGGCTGATTGAGCAAGGCGGCGTGACTCTCAATGACAAAAAAATCACTGACTGGAAAAAGAAAGTAAAACCAGCTGACAATACTGTCCTCAAAATCGGCAAAAGAAAATTTGCCCGACTAATAATAAAATAGTTCGCATAATACACAACAAAAGGTCGCTTATGCGCCAACAGTTCGCATAATAAAGAGTTAGACGACATATTACTCGCCAAAAATTTATTTTTTATAAAATTTTTTCTTTTTATTCAAAACCCGCCCGAAAGATATATTAACCATTCATGCAACCCAAATACAGAAGTAATTGATAATTGCGACATGGCCATAAGAGACATTAAAAAAGGAGAAGAGATAACATCAGATTATTCCAAGGACAATGCTGTTATACATTTTAGATGTAACTGTGGCAGTAAAAACTGTAAAAAATCTATATAAATCAGCAACCACAAAATAATTGACGGTTTTAATAGTAAATGATATTATGAAAGCATTATAATGAGTAATTATAGTGCTTTTGTTTTATAATTCGGGCATATAGCTCAGCTGGCTAGAGCGCAACACTGATAATGTTGAGGTCCGTGGTTCGAGTCCACGTATGCCCACTAATGCCGGGGTAGCTCAGTGGTAGAGCACATGACTGGATTTTCGGTCCCTCCGATGGTAACATCGGAGTGCAAACTGGGTGAATTCGGGGAAACCTAAATTCCGCAGCCACGGGATATGGCAATCCCGAGCCAAGTCCTAGAGGGTTAAAAATTCTAGGAAAGGTGTAGAGACTAGCAAGTGAGCCCCAACAATAACCTTGCGTAAGCGCCCAGCTCCCTTATTTATTAAGAGGAGATGAGATAGTCCAATCTCAAGAGAAATCTTGAAACATTACTTGGAAAATCATGGTGTCGGCAGTCCGATTCTGCCTCCCGGCAAATTTTTTTGGAGTGTGGCCTAGTGGTTTAGGGCGTCTAGTTTTTGCCCGCCAAAAATTAACGGGGTGTAGCCCAGTAGCCTAAGGCGCATGCTTTGGGAGCATGAGATCGAGGGTGCGAATCCCTCCACCCCGACCAATCCCATCTTGCATTATTTTATATCCTATGCTAATTTAAACTAATATTAATTAACTATCTATCGCCATGTCCCAAGAAACAGCCAAAGATTTGAAAGAATATGAAATTCTTTATTTACTATCCGTGACTTTAAATCCTGATGAAATTCAGGCTATTAAAGGTAAAATTAATGAGCTGATCGCCAAAGCCGACGGCATCATAATTAAAGAAGATGACCTCGGTAAACGGAAATTAGCCTATATGATTAAACGTGCCAGGCATGGCCATTATTTGCTGACCATTTTTAAGGCTCCTGCCGCTGAAATAAACTCAATTAATCATGAGTTGGAACTCATGCCTGAAATTCTAAGGCACAAACTGGTTGTCAAAAAAGATATTAAAACCATGGGTGCCAAAGAAACCATGGAATATAAAAAACCAAGCATTAAACCGGAAGACAAAGAAAGACCAAAACCTAAGGCTGAAAAAGAAATTAAAGTTGACATTGAGGAGCTGGACAAAAAAATTGACGAGCTGCTGTCTGAAGATGACATCTAATTTTTTAAAGTTAACCACTAATTACCAACTAATCAAAACTATATGAATCTCAATAAAGCCATGATTATCGGCAATCTCACTCGCGACCCGGAACTCCGCACCACTCCCAATGGCACTTCTGTCACCTCTTTTGGTGTCGCCACTAATTTTGTCTGGACAGACACTAATGGCCAGCGCCAGGAACGAGCTGAATTTCATAATGTGGTTGCCTGGAGAAAATTAGCCGAGATAATCAGCCAATATCTGCGCAAAGGCTCAAAGGTCTATATTGAAGGCCGTTTGCAGACTAGAAGCTGGAATGACCAAACAGGCAATAAAAAATATATGACGGAAATTGTCGCAGAGAATATGATTATGCTTGATTCAAAAGGCTCTAGCGGAGCGCCCAACTCAACCCCGGTCGTGTCAACTCCTCCCCCAGCGCTCGAAGAATCAACCCCTATTATTGACATTAATGAACCGACCACTAATACTGACGAGGTTAGGGTGGAAGAGGTTCCATTTTAAAAAATAAAAATATCCTATTTTATGAATCAAACCACAGCTGATAAACATTGCCACTTCTGCGTCAACCAGCTAGACAAGGTTGACTGGAAAGATATCCCGACTCTCCAACGTTTTATGTCGCACTATAATCGCATTGTCCCTGGCAGACGGACCGGACTGTGCGCTAAGCACCAAAGAAAAGTTGCTCGGGCTATTAAGCGCGCTCGGGAAATGGGCCTGATGCCCTTTGTCAGAAAATAAGACGGCAATTAATTATGTTAAACTATACTGACCTTAAAGTTAACACGGTATTTAAGTTTGAAGGCGACCCTTATCAGGTAATAAAAGCCTCTCATCTTAAAATGGGCCGCGGCGCCGCTGTCCTGCAAACTAAGATTAAAAACCTAAAAAACGGCAATGTCTTGGAACGAAATTTCAAACAAGCTGACAAATTTGAAGAGGCTGACATAAAAAAAGAAAAAGCCAGTTTTCTCTACAGCGAGAGTGACAAATGCAATTTCATGGATGAAAATTACGAACAATTTTCTATTGAAAAATCAATTATAGAAAAACAACTGGGGTTTCTCAAGGAATCAGCCAGTGTCAACGTATTATATTTTGACGGTTTGCCGATTGGTATTGAATTGCCGCCTAAAATTGATCTGAAAGTAGTGGAAGCTCCGCCAGCAATCCGCGGCGACACTGCCCAAGGCTCTGTTACCAAATCAGTTAAACTGGAAACCGGCGCTGAAATCAATACCCCCATCTTTATTAAAGAGGGCGACATCATCCGCATCAACACCGAAACTGGAGAATATGTGGAAAGAGTAAAATAAAACCCGGCATCAACCGGGTTTTAAAATACCTAATTACTAATTACTAATCATTTTCTTCCTGCTTCACCTTCTCCCAAATCCTCTTGCCAATCTCCTTTAACAATTTGCTATTCTGACGCAAAAACATTTTAGCATTTTCGCGTCCTACGCCTAATTTCTCGCCACTATCTGCTGTGCCAGCAGGCGAGTATGAATAAGAATTGCCAAGCTTATTAATTATCCCCTCGGCGACTCCCCGATCAAGTATGTCGCCGGCGATAGAAATCCCCTCATTATACATAATGTCAAATTCCGCAGACTTAAACGGCGGCGCCACTTTGTTTTTCACTACTTTCATTTTGACCCGATTGCCGATAATTTTCTCGCCCATTTTAATCTGCGCCGCGCGCTTGAGTTCAATGCGCACTGACGCATAAAATTTTAAAGCCATACCGCCAGTGGTTGTTTCTGGATTGCCAAAAACAATACCGATTTTTTGGCGTGTTTGATTTAAAAATATTACAGTAGTCTCCGTCTTTGATATAATGGCTGTCAATTTTCTAAGCGCCTGGCTCATCAGTCTTGCCTGAAGTCCCATATGAGATTGGCCCATCTCTCCTTCAATTTCCGCTTTGGGCGTTAATGCCGCCACTGAATCAATCACAACCAAATTCACCCCGCCAGACCTGACTAGAGTCTCCACAATCTCTAATGCTTGCTCGCCATTATCTGGCTGCGAAATTAAAAGCTCATCCACCTTAACGCCAGTCCTTTTAGCGTAATCGGGATCCAAAGCATGCTCGGCGTCAACAAATGCCGCCACTCCGCCGGTGCGCTGTACTGTGGCAATGACATGCTGTGACAATGTTGTCTTGCCTGATGCCTCCGCCCCATAAATTTCAATCACTCTCCCTTTGGGCAAGCCTCCGACACCCAGCGCCAAATCAATTGACAAACAACCAGTGGAAATCGCCGGTACTTTTAATTTTTTAATCTCGCCAAATCTCATAATTGCCCCTTCGCCAAACCTCTGTTTTATCTCCTCCATAGCTATTTCCGCCGCTTTTAATCTTTTCTGCCCCTCCTCCTGATTTTCCTCATTTTTAACCATAGAAACTAAATTAATTGCTAATTATTTTATTCCTCTATTATTATTCTTCGGTAGACCGTCCTTGTCCTGCCATATGATTTTTTTGCCTCAATCTTAATTATATTTAACCCCTTATTCAAATCCATGTCAACCTCAAACCAACCAGCGCTATCCGCTGTAATTTCTTTATCATTCAACCCCAGCCACGCCCCGCTTTCAACTTTACCCATTACTTTAATATAACTGTTTAATGAGACAAAATTATCACTGGGATAAAACACACTTAGCTCGGGCGGTCTTAAAAGTGACCACACCTGAAACCCTAAATAAATAATGATCACTGCCACCGCTAAACCCAAAAAGAAATTACGAATTATTTTGGGCAAAATAATCAACCTTTTCTTTGACACCCCAAAACGATTTACCTGTCCTGTAGACCAAATTTTCTGCCTTTTTATTTCCTCATAGAATTTTTTCTCCGTCTCCTGCCAATCTAACCCTAAAAAACTGGCATATTTTTTTAGCCAGTTTTTAGCATAAACTTCTCCGGGAATAATTTCATAGTCATTGCTTTCCAGCGCCTCCAAATAATGTTTGGCTACTCCAATCCTTTTCTCTACTGCCAAAATACTCAAATTTATTCTTTTTCTAGCCAGCTCCAAATCTTCTCCTAAAGATTTTACCGTAATAATATTTTTCTGTTTAAAACGAATCATAAATAATAATTACCAGTTATGCTAATTATTTTTTCGCTCGGCCTAAAAATTAAAATTTATACTTATCTCCCTCTTTAGATTCTTCTTCCTGCGCGTCATCATCTTCAACTGTCTCAATTTCTTCTTCCTCTTCTTCCTCCTTTCCTTCTTCCTCTTCCTCTTCCTCTTCTTCTTCTTCCTCTTCCTGAACAAAATCATCTGCTGCCTGTTGGTTATCTTCCGGCTCTGGCTCTAATATTTCATCAGCTTGTTCAATTAAACTCCTCTCTCCTTTCTTGACTAATACTTCTCTTGGTCTTGAACCATCTGCCTGGCCGATGACACCTGCTTCCTCAAGCAAATCCAAAATTCTGGCAGCTCTGGCATAACCGATTCTTAATCTCCGCTGTAAATATGAAGCGGATGCTTTGCCAGCTTCAACCACTAAATCTCTGGCTTCGCTTAAAAACTCATCGCCATTTTCATCATAGGTATTCATTACTAGCCCGCCAAGACCTAGGGTCGGCGTCTTTTCTACCACGCTTTCCTCATAATTTGGTTCCCCTTTCTCCCGTAAATACTGAACAACCCGCTCAATATCCTTATCGCTGCAAAAAGCGCCTTGGATTCTTCTAGGCTTGGAAACTTCAGCTGAAGTAAAAAGCATATCTCCCCTGCCCAATAATTTTTCAGCTCCGGATACATCTAAAATCGTTCTTGAATCTGTCAGCGACGCCACCGCGAAAGCGATGCGGCCGGGAATATTGGCTTTAATCAAGCCGGTAATAATATCTACTGACGGCCGCTGGGTAGATAAAATCAAATGAATCCCAACAGCTCTGGACATCTGCGCCAGCCGAATAACTGCTGCCTCAACTTCAGCTCCAGCCACACTCATCAGATCCGCCAATTCATCAATGATAAAAACAAGATAAGGCAGTCTGTCTCTGGGATGAGCAAGATTATAGCTCTGGATATTTCTCTTGCCCGCATTAGATAAAACATGAAACCTTCTTTCCATTTCGCCAATCGTCCATTTGAGCGCATTAATAATCTTTTTGACATCAGTAACCACCGGCGTCATCAAATGCGGAATACCGTTATAGCCAGGCATCTCTACCCGCTTGGGATCAACTAAAATAAATTTAAGTTCATCCGGCTGGTTTTGATAAAGGAGTGAAACAATAATTGTATTTAAACAGACTGTTTTACCGGAATTTGTTGCTCCGGCGACTAAAAGGTGCGGCAAGTTTGCCAGATCGGCCAGCCAGGGCTTGCCAGTCACATCCTGTCCCAGGGCAATCATTAAATTGGATTTCCTTTGTTTAAACTCTAGTGACTCTAAAATCAGTCTTAATGGGACAATGGCAATTTTTTTATTTGGCACCTCAACCCCCACCAATGACTTGCCAGGAATCGGTGCTTCAATTCTGATAGGATGTGCCGCCAAAGCCAAAGCCAGATTATTGCCCAAGCCGATAATCCGCGACAGCTTGACTCCTTCAGCCGGCCGAAAAGTATATTGTGTCACTGTCGGACCAATTGATATCTCACCCATCTCCACCTCAATGCCAAAATTAAACAATGTTCTTTTAATTATCTCCTGATAAGATTTGGTGTCGCCGGCTGTTGGCTTGCCAGCTTTGTTGCTCATTAAACTTAAAGGAATATCAATTTTTGGATATTTTTTTCGCGCTGGCTTCTTTGGCTCTTCTGTTCCGCCACTTTCATTTTCACCCTCTATGGCTCCGCCAGGAGCATCAGCGAGCTCTTTTTCCCCATCATCAATCTCATGCTCTTCAAACTCAACTTCCTCTTCTTGTTCTTGGCCATTATCTTCCAGTTCTTCACCCTTTCTCAACCAAGAAAATATCCCCCTTGGCTTTTCTCTTAAGTTTCTTAAGGTGACTTTATCTAAAATGCTTTCCAATGACGCGTTAAACATTAAAATCAAACCAATCATAAAAATCGCCACTGTCACCGCCATCCCGGCCCAACGACCCATAATTTTGGCTAGCGGCCAAGCGATGCCAAACCCAATATACCCGCCGGCCACTCCTTTGGATAAAATCTCTTTAAAAGTGTCGGGATCTTGAGTCAAATGAAAAAAACCAGAGTAACCGATAATTAAAAGGAACACCCCCAGCCAATTCAAATTCTTAAATGAATATCTGGCCGGTCTGATTGATAAATACCCGGCTAGGATGAGCACTACTGGAAATATCCAAAATCCCCAGCCAAAGACAAGTTTTAACACTTGATAAAAAAACCGGCCAAACCCGCCAGCCAAATCAAAAATAGATAACAAGCTAATAACTGCCACTAAAAAAATAAGCACAATTATAATGCCTCTTTTTGTATCTGACTCCATGTCTGGCATATCAGGCAAACTAAATCTAAGTTTTCTCCGAGCCATAAAGATCAATAATTTAGCTATTATATCCTTTATTTTAACACTTTTATATATTTTCCACAACAACTGGATTAAGGCGTCATAAAAAAGCGTGGGGCATTGGTGGTTTGGTTTTATAAACCGAATATTGTTGCGTATTTCTAATAAAAAGCTATAATTAGCTTAAAGATTAAATTCAAATTATTCACCTTGCCATGTTGGCAAATGCTAATTTTAGGTGCGGTCATCCATGGACTTACTGCATGCGGTTGGTTTTTTATCCAGACCGCTGGCGTTATTGGTTTGATCTTTACTATGCCAGCTATCCCAACACGGTACGTCGGGCTTATTAAAAGCCAACGCGAAAATCCTATTAAACATTTGACAAGTGTTTAGGAAATGGTATAATTATTATACTAATTGTTAAACAACTTTATGGAATTAAAAGAACTTAAAAACAAGAGCCAAAACTTACTGCTGTTGAATAAATGAATTACCCTGCGCCAAGAGCGCGGGAAAAAGCAAGTTATATATTTCTAAGTAGGATGAATTTTTAACAGCTATATGATTCTACTGTTTTTATGCTTAACCAGCTCAAATCCGATCTCCAGAAATTAACCAATCCCAAAAAAGCTGAAATTCTTCAGCGTTTTTTTAAAACTGGCCGAGGGGAATATGGGGAAGGTGATGTATTCTTAGGCTTAACGTCGCGGCAAATTAAAGAGATAGCTAAAAAATATTATCAACAGATAAAATTACCGGGCATTCAGTCATTATTAAAGTCAAAAATTCACGAGGAACGGCTGGCGGCTGTGCGCATTCTGGTGGCTCAATTTAATAAAAATGGCGATAAACAAAGAAAACAAATTTTTGATTTTTATTTAAAAAATACAAAAAATATCAACAACTGGGATTTGGTAGATCTATCCGCCCCAAATATTGTGGGCAATTTTCTTTTGGATAAAAACAGAAAAATCTTATACCAGCTCGCCCGCTCAAAAAATCTCTGGGAAAAACGGATCGCGATCATTGCCACATACGAATTTATAAAAAATAATCAATATCAAGATACTCTAAGAATCTCTAAAATTCTATTAAAAGATAAGCATGATCTTATCCATAAAGCAGTTGGTTGGATGCTTAGAGAAATGGGTAAACGAAATCAAAAAGAATTAATTAAATTTTTAGATAAGTATCTCTTTCATCTGCCCCGGACTGCACTGCGCTATGCCATTGAAAAATTTCCGGAAAAAAAGAGAAAGTACTATTTAAATCAGTAACCAAAAATTCTCCCCGACATAACGTCGGGGAGAATTTTTAATTTACCAATTATTTCTTCTTATCACTCCTCAAAAAACCTTCCTTATCAAAGCCCGTGCCAGCCGGAATAAGCTTGCCAATAATCACATTTTCTTTAAGTCCTCTCAAATGGTCAACCTTATCTGTCACGGCCGCGTCAATTAAGACTCTGGTTGTTTCCTGGAATGAAGCCGCGGACAAAAATGACTGGGCGGCTAAAGATGATTTGGTAATCCCCAAAAGCACTGTCTTACAGGTTGCCAACAGTTTTCCTTCTGCCTGAACTTTTTTATTCTCCTCTTCAATTTCACCCTTTTCCACAACCTCACCCGGCGAAAAGATGGTATCCCCGGCCTCTTCAATGATCACCTTGGAAAACATCTGGCGGATTATCACTTCCACGTGCTTATCATTCAGAGGCTGGCCTTGTGATGAATAAACATACTGAATTTCCTTGATAATATAATCCTCCACTGCTCGCTGGCCCCTTAACTTATAAAGCTCAAACAAATCAACTGGCCCGCTTGACAGTTGTTCACCGCGCTCAACCATATCACCATCATTGATAACGAGATTAACGCCGCGGCCGATATTTATCTCTTTTTCACTTTCCCTTTCTTGCATCACTTTTAAGATAATTTTTTTACCCTCTGGCTGAATATGCAACTTGCCTTCAAGAGGAGCGATAATATTATTTTTCCCTTTAAATATTACCTCGCCTTTTTTCACTTTTTTACCATTTTTAAAAACAATCAAGCCCTTGTCCTCTTTATTAATTTCAAACGTCTCTTCTTGCCTGTCCACGCCATTAATTTTTAACACCTTCTCCCTTGTAATTTCATTGCTGGTTATTTGCACCTGGCCGGCAATCGGAGCTAAAAACGCCGCCCGCTTAATCGGCCGTGCTTCAAAAATCTCTTCTACCCTAGGCAATCCTTGAGTAATATCACCACCGCCAGCGACTCCGCCGGTATGGAATGTCCTCATTGTCAGCTGTGTCCCTGGTTCACCAATAGATTGGGCGGCGATAATTCCCACCGCCACGCCTTTTTTAACCAGCTCATTATAGCCCAGATCCCAGCCATAACATTTTTGACACACGCCCCGCTTTGATTTACAAGTTAAAATTGATCTGATTTTTACCTGTGCTAAATCAGCTTTTTCAATTTCTTTAGCTACATCATCATCAATTATCTGGCCAGCCCGAGCTATCAATTTTCCCTTACCATCTTTAATCTCTTTAAGCAATACCCGGCCACGAACTCTCTTAACAATAGTCTCATCCATTTCTATTGATATTTTTTTGGTGATCAGCATCCCTTCCTTGTCTCCGCAATCATCTTCGCTCACAATAACATCCTGGGCCACGTCAATTAAACGTCTGGTCAGATAGCCCGCGTTAGCAGTTCTCAAGGCCGTATCAGACAACCCTTTTCTCGCTCCGTGGGTCGTAATAAAATATTCCAAAACATGCATCCCTTCTTTTAAAGATGCTTTCACTGGCAGCTCAATAGTTTCGCCGGATGGGCTGGCCATCAACCCTCTCATGCCCATCATCTGTGTTGTCTGCCCCCAGGAACCGCGCGCGCCAGAATTCATCATGGCAAATACCGCGCCGTTTTTGTCCAGCTTATCTTTACACATATCTACAATCCTATCCTTAATACCTGCCCAAATTTCAATAATCTTTACATGTCGCTCGTCATTGGTTAAAAATCCCTGTTCATACTGATTTTCCACCTCCTCTACTTTACGTTCCGCTACCTCAAAAATTTGATACTTTTCCGGCATGGCCGGCAAATCATCCATCCCCCAAGAAATACCAGAGATAGTAATATATTTTGAAGCCAAATCCTTAATATCATCCAAAAAAATCACTGCCCTGTCCCGGCCATAAAGATGAATTACTTCTTTGACTAATCCTTTTAACGTTCCCTTATCAGTTTGTTTGTTGATAAAACCAAGTTTATTCGGCACAATTTCATTAAAAATAATCCTGCCCATTGAAGTAATTAATAATTCTTTGCCCAGCCTGACTTTCATTTTGTCCGAGAGTTCAATCACGCCCGCCTCCCAAGCCTGCCTGGCTTCAATGACTGATGAAAATGTTTTGATCTGTTGATTATTATCATCTTCATTGCGAATCGTTGTCAGCAGATAACAGCCCAAGACAAAATCCTGCGCCGGCGTAATGGATGGATCGCCGGTCGCCGGCTTTAAAATATTTTTAGACGAGAGGATTAGTTCCGCCGCTTCACGTTTTGCCCCTTCAGTCAAAGGGACATGAACCGCCATCTGATCGCCATCAAAATCAGCATTAAATGGCGGGCAAACTAACGGATGAAGCTGAATCGCTTTGCCTTCAATTAAAATCGGTTTGAATGCTTGGATACCAAGCCGATGCAATGTCGGCGCGCGGTTTAAAAGCACATGGGCGTTCTTGGTAATGCCTTCCAAAATATCCCACACCTCATTTCTATCTGATTCAATAAATCTATTGGCGCTTCTGACATTATGCACGTATTCCCGCTTGATTAATTCAGCGATAATAAACGGCTTAAATAATTCTAAAGCCATCCTTTTGGGCAAGCCACATTCATGAATCTTTAAATATGGTCCAACCACAATCACGCTT
>PFHP01000029.1:0-285 GCA_002782365.1 Candidatus Kuenenbacteria bacterium CG_4_8_14_3_um_filter_39_15
GCCGCCATGGTTTCTTCCGCTTGAGCCATTTTTTCTTCAATTGCTGCCAGATGTTCCTCTAATTTACCTGATAATTCGCCTTGAGCCAGCTCAATTTCTCCCTGCTGATGTTTTTCAACAATAACTGTGAGTACATCCGTATTGATTTCTTCTGCGGTGGCCAATACTTCGTCTAATTTATTATTGACTTCCATGTCAGCCACTTTTGCCTTAGCCTGTTTTAATTCCTGCTTATAGGTGTTAATGTTTTCATTTAACACCAGGGCTGTCACCGCCGTCTTCTTG
>PFHP01000029.1:663-4173 GCA_002782365.1 Candidatus Kuenenbacteria bacterium CG_4_8_14_3_um_filter_39_15
AACTGCCCTGAAGGACAATCTAAAACCAGACCTGTTGGCAACAACCAGTTTTGATTTTTCGTAATTGCTAATCTGATACTTTAAATTTTCCCAGATTTTTTCTTGAACCTGGCCATTAAATGTCCCGCCGAGATTCTTCAGTTGTTCTTGGAAATTACTCATTTTTTTCGTTTAATAATTTTTTTAATAATTTCAAAGCCCGGTAAATCATCACTCTGACCGCTCCCTCGCTCTTGTTAATTACTGCGGCAATTTCTGCCATCTTCATCTCCCTGACAAAATGCATCATCATTACATCCTGATAATCATCGGGCAGTTCAGTCATTACCTGTTCAATGGATTTAATCTCAAAACTAACGTCAAGTTCATTTTCAATGTCTTGATCATTTATTTTATTGCTGGCCAGTTGATAGCCTTCCCCGTCGTCCAGTGATAATATTTTAGGCCTAATGCCGTTTTTTCTATAATAATCTATAATTTTATTCCTGGCTATTTTATAAAGCAATCCCAGCGCATCGTTAACTTCTTTGCCCTCCCTGACATAATCCCAAAAATTAAAAAAAATATCCTGTACAATCTCCTCTGCTTCAAAACTGTCATTAATTTTGAAATTAACAAATTTATAAATCTTTTCAGATTCCATTTTATAAAATAACTCAAAACTCTCTTTATCACCCTGCCTAATTTTTTTTAACAAATCTTTGTCATTTTTAAATCTTAGCGCCATTTTTGTCTATCTTAACTATTAAGACGAAAAACTTCAATTATATATACACTACCTTTTTTTTAGCCAAAAGTCAATAAATTACTCAATATTACTAAATAATAAAAAATGTCAAGGATATCCTTGACAAAATCATATATTATCAAAATATGTCTAGGATATCCTAGACATATTAACTAAAATATATTACGATTAAAATACAAATATAGGATAGAGTATGAAGAGAGTATTAGCAACAATCAAACATACTAAACTAATTTTAGCCAAATATGTCAAACCCCATTTATCTCTCACCATCTTTAGCGTCTAAACTAACTGGCATATCTGAACGTTCTATTAGGCGAGCCATCAAAAAAAAAGAACTGCCAGTGACCATAAAAAAATCTCGTTATCAGATCAACTTTTACGACCTGCTTTTATGGTCTGATAAACTCCCTAACCGCGTTCGCAAACGGGATGAACTTGGCCTTGGCCAGTTTGTGGAAAAATGGAAGATATAAAAAATGCGAACATTGATAAATTTGTACCACTTATCTTCTCCTCCCCTAAATTAGGGGAGGTGTCCCGTCCCGCGACCGCGGGACGGGACAGAGGGGTATGAACATTGATAAATTTTACCACCCTGCCCCGATTTACATCGGGGCACCCCTCCTTTAATAAGGAGGGGAGATTAAACTAGTCGGCCTATGGCGTATATTCCGGTGGCAGCTGATAATACTGCAGTAAAAAACTGGCCATCTTGGTAAAAGTCGGCACAGCGGTGGATTCAGCAAATTTGCCTGACTTGGGCTTGATTAATTTGACGACAATCACAAATTTAGTATTCTCCAGCGGCCCAAAACCGGCAAAGGTATGATTGTTCTCACTGGTATAACCGCCCTGACCGGCAATTTCCGCCGTCCCTGTCTTACCGCCAATGTGATAACCGGCTATTTGCGCTCCTTTACTATGCCCATTTTCAACTACTGACACCATCATTGCTTTTAAAACCTGCGCCGTCTTTTCGGAGATCACTTGTTGGCTGTCATTTATTTTTTCTTCTATTTCTGACTTAGCATAATCAATAATATGTGGTTTCACTGTCTTGCCATTGTTCACAATTGTGCTAAAAGCCTGCGCCAGTTGCAGCGGTGTGACAGTAATTCCCTGCCCAAAAGCAGCCGTGGCCGCGTAGATATCGCCTTTTTTCTTTAACGAACTAATATCACCCACTGATTCCCCAGTAAGCTCAATATCCGTAACCTGCCCAAAACCAAATTTTTTCACATAATCTCCAAATTTTTCATGACCAGTTTTTAGCGCCACATAAACTGCTCCGCAATTAATAGAATTTTCCAGCACTCCTGTCATATTTACCATGCCATACACTTTATTAGCGGCATTGCGAATCACCTCCTCGCCAATCATTACCGAGCCTGTATCTTCATAAGTTGTATCTGGCTCAACCGCCATGGTATCAAGCCCGGCGGCCATAGTAATAATTTTAAAAACCGACCCTGGCTCATATGCCTCGCTCGTATTTAAATTCCGGTAAACTTTGATATTGTCCACTTCATTATATCTATTGGGGTCAAAGCTCGGGTAGCCAGCCATTGCCCTTATCTCACCGCTCTGGGGATCCATCACCAATATACTGCCGCTTTCAGCCCCATAAGCCGCAACCGCCTCTTTAATAATCTCATAGGCCTTATTTTGAATCGCCTTGTCAATGGTCAAAACTATATTCGCCCCATCGCGCGCCTGCACCAGCTCGGAGCTGGCCACTGGTATTAGCCGGCCGAATAAATCCTTGTCTCCCAAAAGCTTGCCTGCTTCACCGGCTAAATCATCTTCAAAATAACCTTCAATGCCATATTGCCCGACCCGCCGATCGCCAGCATAACCTAAAAATCCAGTAACCTGCGCCAGCGACTCACTTTCCGGATAAAATCTGACCCATTCATCCTCAAAATATATTCCCTCTAAATTGCTGTCTTTAATTTTGCTGACTAGCTCCTCGCTGACATTATGCATCAGCGGCTCATACGGGTCATTTTTTTTCTTTGTTTTTTCATAAACTTCTTCGGCAAACTTTTTTTTCTCTTCGCATTTGGCAATTAGTTCTTCGGCACTGCCCTGGAGTAACATTACTGCGCATTCCCCCTGGCTATCTTTTAAAATATCAGCTAAAATTTCAGCGGTCATTTTAGGATTGCTAATTTCGTTTGGCACGGCGTAAACCAAACTTAACCTCCTGTTGATGACTGCCGGCAACAAGCTGTCGTCTCGGTAATTCGTCATAAATATTTCGCCCCTCCTTTGTAAAAGAACCTGTTCAATTTTGTGCTGCTCCTCTGCCGCCACTTGCCATAACTTGCCCTTGATAATCTGCAGATAAAAAAGTCTGGCGACGATGGCTGCGCCTATAACAAAAAAAACTACCATCAGTAGTCCCACCCGATCAAAATGAATTTGCTTTCTAACTCTAATCATATTTTAATTTAATATTGATATTAGGTAGTCTCCCCTTGTCTGCCAGAATTATTTTAAAAAAGCATAGGTGAGCAAAATTGCTTGGTTTGTCTCGACGAAGTCGGACAAAATTTTGCGAACCTTTGAGTAAATTTTTTCGCTGGAAAAAAATTTACGTCTTTTTGAAAATAATTCTGACAGACAAAGCTAATTTTCATAAATTGTAGGTTACTTCGGAGTTAACTACCTCACTGCCACTTTTTCCTGCTGCACTGCTAAATACTCAACATTATCTGCTTGAACCATGGCCATGCCCTTTGCTCTCTCCTCAATTC
>PFHP01000026.1:0-567 GCA_002782365.1 Candidatus Kuenenbacteria bacterium CG_4_8_14_3_um_filter_39_15
TAGCGGAGCAAAATATGGGTGGAGGCTTTTGTAAAAAGCCGAAACCAGATATGCCGTGTTATATGATGTATGCTTTTCTTTTTTCCGATGATAGTCGGACACTTTTCTTAATGAACAAATTTTATTTTTGTCTTGGCGTAGGGGCAGAGGGGCTGGGGGTGAATGCCCCGAAGCCAAGACTCCTTATTATATTTCAAAATGGATTTTGTTTAAAATAAGAAACACAATCATCTATTGAATGATTTTTTTTCCAAACTTTAAATATCTTATTCCTTTGTTGCTGATGATTGGGGTATCCGCCACTTACGTTCGAACCAAAAAGGTCATTCATGATTACCGTGAAATACTCTTTCGCCTCTTCATAGTTTGGAATATCACGATTGGTATATTTTTCAAAAAAGATATGAAAAATTTCATGTGCTACAACAACGGAAGGGTTTTGCGTATAAATCGAATAATAGATTGTCCCATTTTTTGTTGTCGGGCCGTCATCATTAATCATCGAGAACGGGGTAGTGACTATGTACCCTTTGATTTTCACCATGGTGTCGAAAATCTTCTCGTATT
>PFHP01000026.1:642-4124 GCA_002782365.1 Candidatus Kuenenbacteria bacterium CG_4_8_14_3_um_filter_39_15
ACACCGTCTTATTCTCCTTGAGAAAAGCGTTGTAGCGCTTCCAGCATTTGTTATCTATTTTTTTGTTATATGTGAATTTTACTTTCATATAAGTTGAGTGGAGGGAAAAGTTTCGGCTTTTCCCTCCACCTAGTTTTAATCTCCGAAAAGGTTGCGGCCTTTAATTGAAGCCACAGCAGTCGTCGCCGCTTCCACAGCAGTCGCAAATCATTTCGTGGGCGGGACGGTTTTTGAGCGTCAGCCCGCGGAATTTTGTTGCGCTGGGAAGCAAACAGCCTTTGTCCATTTTCTTGAAGAAGTTCGTAGTCTTCTTCACTTCGTTGTGTTTTTTTTCCATTGTCGTGCTCCTTTGTTTTGGTCGTTGCTCGTTCGGTTTGTGCCATTTGGTACTACATCTGTGCAGTTTTTTTGTCTTCCACATCACCTCCTTCATACTTCATGTTGCCGTTAAAGTCGCCAATCATGTCGCTGGCGCCATAGTGCATCCAATACAGCTTGCACCCAGCGCCACACATGCCCCAATAAGCGCACTCGGAACAGAGACCATCAGGGTGGCCACTGACCGTCTGATAGAAATCAAGCATGGCAGGGCTCCTCCTGAAAGAACGGAATTCTTCCGCAGTTTTAAAATCTTTGCCGATTTCGCCGATGAAATGGTCGCAAACATGGTTGCAGGGCAGAATTCTTCCGAGCGGGTCGATAATCAGACCGCGAGCGCTGACCATTTGGCAGCCAGTAAGGATGTTTCCGTCCGCAATCATCTTGTCGACAAAGTCGCGCGGAAAAAGGCAAAATGGAATGGCGACCTTCACGGAAAATCGCAGGCCAGACCGTTCCAGCTTCGGGTAAACGCTCATAAAGAAATCGGCAATCTCACGGGGGTTGGCCATCCCGTCGGCGCATGACTGCCCGTTGAGAAAAATGGGTTTGCCAGTGTCGATAGAGAATTTGTCCGTCCCCGTTGACTTGATGGTTTCAATCATTTCATCGAAATGCGTCATAAGGTTTTCGCAGGCGGTGATGTTTACCACATGATTAACCCCAGACTCGACGATGTTCCTGACCGCCTGAACCGATTCATTAAAGAAATCAGCCCCCGTGTCGCGTTTGAACATCTCGCGATTCGCCGCTTTGAATGATACCGTAATCGACGTCACGCCAGCGTCAAGCGTCCGCTTGAGGAAATTATTGTCTGCCACCCTGATTGCGTTCGTAACCAGATACGCTTCAAGACCTGCCTCTCTGACCATCCGAATGATTTCGAAGAAATACGGATGGACTGTCGGTTCTCCTCCGATGAGGATAACTGACTTCAGCCCCAGGTCTTTCATCATGTTGATTGCCGCCTGCGCCACTGCCAGCGTCATGGTGTGCTTGTTATAGCCCATCATCTTCGCATAGCACCAAACGCAGCGGAGATTGCAGGCTCTGTTGATAGTGAGCCACGCCGTAAGTGCGGGGCGCTCATCGTCCGAAAGGACCCAAGATTTTTCTCCTACTTTAAGCTCCATTTTATGACCTCCTTTGTTTTAATGAATTTTTTGAAAAGAACTTTATAATTGCTAATTTAAGTACAACTTATCATTATGCTTTTAATTTGTCAAAGAATTTAGAATGAATGAATTTAGAATGAATTTTGTATATTTTTTTGTTTTTCTGAGCGACGATTGGAGCGAAGAAAACACCATAGCCCCCTCTTAAAAAATAAAAATAAAATTTGTTCATTATAGAAAAGTGTTAGGCGTTAGCCGTAAAAAGAAAAGCATATTTCATATAACGTTCGCGTGTATCTGAAGTTTTCATCCCGATTTTAGCGGAACAAACTTTAATTAGTTAGACAACGCTTTTTAATAGAACTCCACCCAAACCCTCATCTATTTAAGGGATGAAAATTTGGGTGGAGGAAAATTGGCACTCCTTAAGGATTTAATTAACGCCAATTTTCCGTAGCCAGATACACGCTGTTATGTGATGTAGTCAGAAATTTCTTTTCCTTATTATTATTTTTTGGCAATTTATTTTTCTTTTCCGAAGATTACTTCTTTCATCTGCGGCACATACATCTGTAGCAAGGTGTAGATTTGTGGCGGGTATCCTACTAATTTACTTTGGATTGGCTTGTCGGTATATCCATCTTTACCATTTTGCAAATCATACAGAGCTAACGCCGCCATCAAATCAAACCCTTGCGGAACCAATGTATCATTTGCGCGCGTACTAAGAAAGCGAGCAAATTCGTAAATAGTTTCTTCTTGCCCAGGCATGTACTGCTCTAAATTTGCGAGCTTCTCTTTTATTATGCCCGCAGATTCTTTTTCGGGCGAACTACCGCCCATTTCTGGTGATTTCATAATAATGTTGGTTAAATATTAAACTGTTTATATTTTATCACGAGTTATGTTCGACCGAAATAAACTGCCAAAAAAATCTAAAAAAATAATAAAGAAATTTCTGGCTATTTCACATAACGTATCGGGCTATCTGAAGTTGCGCCCGGGTTTGTTTGTTAAAATATTGATTATCAGATTAACTTGATTATATCACAAAACTTGGTTTTTAGAAGCGCAATTTGGGCAGAGACAGAAAGAAATTTTTTATAATTTTCCTTATTATAAGGGCCTTTTTTAATTTTTTCAAAATTGGGCTTGACTTCCAGCTCATTTTATGTTAGACTACACTGTTGTTCCTACACAATCAAATAAAGGGGGTGAGCACCATGTTTATTCATCTGTTGGCTGGAAGTTTGGTATTTTTCATTTTCGGAAAAGCCTTCGACCTTGAAATCACGAGAACGTTTCTGGTGGCTGGAGCTTTTTGGGGTATTGTTCCTGACCCAATCAGTTATGTTCTGTCGTGGGCAGTGAAATTCAACAAGTGGGCTCACACGCACAGGGATAATTTCTCCCACTCGGTTTTTATGCCCATTATTGTGTTGGTACTTGCGATTATTCTTGATTCCAAAACGGCAATCGCTGCAAGTATCGCCATGCTCACACATCCATTCCTTGATCTTTCTGGAATTGGCTGGGGCGTCAAACTCTTTTATCCGCTCAGTAAGAAGACCTACAAAATGTTTTACAATGGGCGGATTTTAACAGTTTGGAATCAAGAAGAAGTTGATGCCGAAGCTGGGAAGTTCGGAGATGATGATTGGGTCAAGAACATATATTTCAAGCCCAATATCGTTGGTGCGTCAGAATGGCTATCACTTGCAGGATTCCTGCTCTTGGTAGCTGTGCATTAAACTTAAGCCGTCAGTGGACTCATTGAGCACCACGGGCTTTTTTCTTTGTTTTGAAAAAATTAAAAAAGGCCCAAATTTTAAAAGAAAAAAATTATAAAAAATTTCTTTCTGGCGTAGCCAGATAGCCCGTGTTAGATGATGTTTCGCCGATGCTATAAATTACAAACTATTTTACAGGAAAAAACTTTTTACTACGCACTAATAAATTTAATTTCACTATTACAAGGCGAAATTTCAT
>PFHP01000006.1 GCA_002782365.1 Candidatus Kuenenbacteria bacterium CG_4_8_14_3_um_filter_39_15
GAGAGAAAAGAAAAAGTTCAAACGAGAATTATTCGCGATTGACAAAAAGGTTAAATATCCAGTAGAAATCAGTGCTGAGTTGAACAAAATGACGGCGCAAACAAAAAAACAAATTCAAAAGCAATTTATTAATTAAGGTGGATTTTTGCAATCCACGAAAGGGCAAAAATATGAAAAGAGAACAATTGGATTTTTTTCACGAACAAGACCAGTCGGAAAAAGAGCTCTATCTGCGAGCCAAATTTAAAGTGGGTATCTTGGGCGGTAAAGGGGGACGAGATCAAGCTTATGCGTTAGGTCATGATCTGACTAAAGAATTTTACACCATTCAAACTGGCGGCTATAATGCCGGTGCGATGGAGGGCGGATTAAATGGGGCCAATGATGCAATTGAGGAAATGAGAGAAAATAATAAAACAAGAGAATTATTAGACAAGGTCTATCCTTTTCCAAAAGGAATAACGATGGAAAAGAGCGCTGGTAAATTCCCAGAAACGCAAGGTGAAAATATAAAAATAGAAAAAGTGGAAGGTAAAGGGGGTAAATATCAGGCCGAGCATAGATTGGGTAAATTGGTTGAGGATTCAGCCGCTTGTATAATATTGCCCGGCGACAGCGGCACTAAAACGGAAATTTACGACGCTGTGCATTTTCATCAAAATGTGCAAATGAAACTGGGTTTAGAAACCAAGCCATTAATTTTCATCGGCAGTAGCCATAATGAAATGCTGCAAAAAGACTTTAAAGAAGTAATCAATAAAAGCGATAATGTCTACGAAATACAGACGGAAAAAGAAGCTATTAATTTGGTAAAAATACTGCAGAATCTGCGAGACGCGTCTGCTTTGGAATTAACCAAAGATAGAATTGAAGCGCTGGAAGAGGAACGGAAAAGACATTTGCTAAAATTTGAAACTACTAATAAATAAATTCTCTTATGCCTAAACTCAAACATCATTTTTTCCTGCCGGAATACATTAATGTTTTTGATCTGGATCAGATTTATATGACCAGCTCAATGTGGCACGACACCGGCATGAAAGACACTTGGGCGACTTTTGATTTACTGGTGCGCGATATGCCTAAAAACCGGAATTTTTTGGTGTTTACTGGATTAGAGGAAATGGTTTTGGGATTGAAACATTTTAAATTTTCAGATGAACAAATCAGAATACTCCTCAAATGGAAATTGATTTCCAAAAAGTTTGCTGGGTATTTAAAAAAAATAAAATTCAACGGCGATGTCAAGGCAATGCCCGAAGGCACACTATTTTTCCCCGGTGAAATAGTAATGAGACTTACGGCGCCGTTAATTGAAGGAAATTTATTAACTGCTTTTCTAATTACTTCACTTAGCTCGAATACGATTTTTGCTTCAAAATTTATCCGATCAGTAATTGCCGCAAAACCACTGAATATAATTGGACCAGCACCTAATCGAGCCCATGCTTTTGAATCTGCTCTAAAGGCAGAAAGGAGTGGTTTTATAACTGGAAGCATGGATTGTCCGTCAGTAATCGCGAGAGAGAAGATGAATCTAATGCATGGTGATAATGCCACCATTGCTTACCATGCTTTTATAAATTCTTATGCCACTGAAAAAGAAGCTATGGAAACGGCGGCTAAATACGCCAAAGTTGATTTATCCTTGATGGTGGATACTTATGATTATAAACAGGGAATTAAGAATGCGATTAAAGTGGCAGAAAAATTGAAAAAACAGGGCAAAAAATTGAAAATCGTAGTTGATAGCGGCGATTTGTATAAAAACGCTGTATTTGTTAGAAAAGAATTAGATAAAGCCGGGCTGAAAGAAGTAAGAATAACAGTGGCGAGTAATTTGGACGAATTTAAAATTAAAAAACTAATGGATAAAAAAATTCCAGCCAATACTTTTATTGTTAGTACGGAAGCGCTAACTTCTTCTGACGATCCGAGAATGGAAGCGGTATATAAAATTTCTGAAATTATTAAGCCAGACGGCACAGTAGTGAATAAGATGAAATTATCGCCTGGCAAAATGAGCCTACCGGGCAGGAAACAAGTTTATCGCCAATTTAAAAATGATAAAATGACTAGCGATATAATCGGTCTTGAGGGTGAAAAAAAATTGGGCACTCCCCTGTTGCGACCAATATTTAAAAAGGGCAAGTTACTTTATGATTTACCGAGCGTGTTGGCAATCAGGGATTATGTAAAAAGTCAGTTGGAATATCTGCCCAAAAAATATTTAGCAATTGAGACGACTTATCAATATCCAGTCAGAGTTAGTCCAAGATTGAGAAGACTTATTACTAAAACCAAAAAAGAAATCAGGGGTCATTAAAAAAGTTGACATAATTATATTGCCTTGTTATAATTTCTTTAGCGGCAGTAATTTTAGATTATCCAACATATAACATTTTCCTTTCTTTATTTGATGGGTTGGAAGAGAAAGGTAGATATTTGGACGCAGTAAGAGATGCAAAAAATAAAAACGGTATTTCCTTGTCTGCCTTAAAAAAGAAATATAATCTTAAATAAAGGATTATTTTACTAGAAAAAAATTATTTATATTTTAACTTTATTAACAAACTATGGCACATAGAAAAGCTGGCGGGTCAACAAGATTAGGCCGCGATTCAATGTCAAAAAGACTGGGAACCAAGGTAACCACTGGACAAAAAGTTAAAGCTGGGACTATTTTAATGCGCCAGCGAGGGACTAAAATTCATCCTGGCTTAAATGTTAAAAAAGGCAGCGATGACACGCTTTACGCCATGAAAGCGGGTGTGGCTAAATTTTCTTCTAAAAAGGTAAAAAAATATGATGGCCAACTGAAGTTGACAAAGTTTGTGAAAGTTAATTAAGATGTTTTGCTAAAACCGTCCCGATTTAACATCGGGGCGGTTTTTAAAAATTCCTTGTCCTTTGTTCTTTGTTTATTATTTATTGTTTATTGATTATTGTTTATTGATTATTGTTTAAAGGCTTGATTCTGATTTTGGGGCGTCAGTTTCCTTGGCAACTTCGGCTAGTTTTGAATGTTCCAGGATTTCGGCAGTAATAATACTTCTTTGGCGGCCGTATTTGAGGCGGGAGAGTTCTTTAATCTGGGCGGCCAGTTCCTGATTGCCACGTTCTGGCAGCATGGTATGCATATTAAAAGATTTGGAAGCGGTGTTGCCTATTAGTAGTCTGACATAAGCAGTATACTTTCCAATATTAATCAGATCATATTCGGCAAACACGGGAGCAAATTGTTTAGCCATGGTTTCCGCGTCTTCCACCCCGACACGGAAGGCAACCATCGTACCGGCATTGCCAAAAACGGCATCTCTCACCGCCGTATCATTATTTTTCACCAGTTGGCCTAGATATTGGTGGGCCATGATTAAATTCAATTTGTATTTTCTGGCTTCGGCCAGGATAGTAGCAATGGAATCAGTGACAAAATTTTGAAACTCATCAATATAAAGATAAAAATCTTTTCTCTCCGCCTCGGGTACATTAGCCCTGCCTAAAGCCGCCATTTGCAGTTTTGACACGGCAATCAGCCCTAAAAGATTACTATTAACCTCGCCAACCTGCCCCTTGGAAAGATTAATAATTAATATTTTTTGATGATCCATGACATCACGAAAATCAAAGCCTGATTTGGGCTGACCAATGATATTTCTGACCATTTCGTTTTCCACAAAGCGCCCGACTTTAGAAATTAAATAACCGAGCATCTCTGATTTATGGTAATCACTGGTTTTGGCCATTTCTTTTTCCCAGAAAGCTCTGACCATTGGGTCAGTCACAAATTGCAACTTATAGCGCTGGAATTCTTCGTCAGTAAACATACGGGGGATCTCAACGATGGTGCCGGGGTGCTCTTTATCAGTCATCAGGGTCAGCATGGCATTACGCATATTGTGCTCAAACATCGGACCAATCATCGCCGGATCAGTCACCAGCTTATAGAAAATAGAAATCATTTCCTGGCAAACGAAATCCATTTCTTCGGGTGTTTCTGCTTCTAAAATATTTAAGCCGACCGGCCGCTCAACATCTGCTGGATTGAAGTAAATGACATCTTCAGCGCGCGATTTGGGCACATAGGAAACAACAGCCTCCGCTAAATTACCATGGGGATCAACCACGCAAACGCCATGACCGGCGGCAATGTCTTGTTGAATCATTTTTTCCATCAGAGTTGATTTACCAACACCAGTCATACCGATAATATAGACGTGACGACGGCGGTCGCTCTCTCTCATCCGGACAATTGTTTCCTGGCCGCGATAAATGTTTCTGCCCAGAATAATGCCTTCGCTGGGCATATCTACCGGCGGCTGGGAACTCCTTGCCTGGAGCCAATTAATTCTGGGCGTTTCGGTAGTGGACAATGGAAAATGATAAACGGAAGCCAGCTCTTCCGTGTTTAAAACAATGCGTTGCTTTTCATTAAAATTGCGATAAATATAGTCACGCACGATTTGATCAATTCTGGGCGTAATTTTACTGAATTTATTGCCATATTCAAAAACACTGTATTGAGAATAAGCATTAATAATATTATTTAAATACATGTCAGCAGTGTGCTTATCCGCTGCCGAGGCAATAATTCTTAGATTAACATCCAAGCCGGCTTTACTGGCCTTTTCTTCTATGCCCTTGGCAGCTTCTTCTTCAAAAGCAGACATTTTATATGGTGTTTGATAGCCTTTTGTTTGCTGTTCATGCTCGCGCTCTTCTTTGGTTTTTGCCGAAAAACCAGCTACCGCAAAATCCTTGGCGACAGCCAAGACTTTATTGATGACAGAGCCTGCGCCAATATAACGGGAGGCTTCAGAAAAACTCTTGCCTTTTTGCATTTGTCTGACAAGACGAATGCCTTTTCTGCGCCAAATTTTTTTGGCTGAACGAACCACATACTGAATAACAGCGCCGTCATTTTCTCCAAGCTTGCTTAAAGAATTAATAATGGCATCAAGCGGATCTGAATCAGTTTTGCGGTAAGTTTTAATGGGCAGCATAAAATGCTTGGTGAATTTCATATATGCCCCTGATACGGTTCCGGTTGGCTCAAAAATGTTATAATCTTCAATCACATCAATTTGCGCATAGGGATATTGGGCATGGACCTGCTGTTCTATGTAACGTTCAAGGTAGCGGGGCGTGGCAATGTAAAAAAATATTTTGCCTTCTCTGGCAACGATTTCAAATGAGAGTTGGTCGCTGCGGCCGAAAAGCCAGCTCAAAAAACCGCTTTGAGCGCTCAAACCGCCGATGGAGGCAAAAAGCTCTTCAGCCGCTGAAATGTCCTCGACAATTTGATCTTTAGTGGCTTCTTTTTTAGAATCTTCAATGTGGATTTCTTTGGGCAAACTGACTGAAAATATAACTTTTTCAAAAGCATGGGGCAGACTTTTGCCCTTTCTCATCAGACGCCGAGCGATTAAAAGCACAACAAAAACAACAAAGCCAAGTATTAAAAACAAACCAAAAATAAGATAGACTGTTTGGAATGACTGGCTAAACATAGCTTAGTGGTGAGTATTAATTTTTATGATTTTATCTGTTTTAATCTTTGCTTCTTGCTCTAAAAAAAATTTATTAACACCGGGAATAAGTCTGAGCCAACGTTTGATGAGCTCAAGCACTTTAACGGCAATGGCACGGCCAGTATGAATAATGGCTTCAATTTCTCGCGCCACACGCTCCCCTTCCTCTCTGAACATCCGGCGGTGAGCCTCATCCATCTTAAAGTAGATTGTTTCCAAATCTTCCTGAAGGACCGATTCAATTTCTTTTAATTGCTTTGATTTTGAGACGGCAGCCGGCTGGCTTCTTGGGGCTGGACCTTTTAAACTTGGCTGGTCGCCTTCCAACGAAGATTCCTGACGAGATCCAAGCCGCTCTAACTTTTCTCTAGCAATTTCTGCTTTTTGGTCAACGGTTCTTTCAATTGGGGAAACTTTTTTAGGCAAGGTTAAATCAAGATTTTTAAAATCCGGCCCCTTTTCTTTTTTAAATGGGTTTTTGGCTAAGTTCATTATGGTATTATTATTATACCATAAAAAAATATTTTATGGTATAATTATATTAGCTTGTGGAAATAATATTAATTAATACCCTTGAAATGCCTAATAACATTAAGGAAATAAAAACAAAAAAATTTGTCTGGCTGGATATTACCAGGGCAACACAGGATAATTTAAAATATTTAAAGCAAGAATTTGGTTTTGATTCAGTTGACCTGGGTGATTGCCTGCCCACAAAACAAAGGCAGAAAATTCACCAGCGGGCGGATTATCTTTTTATGATTTTACAATTTCCTTATTTCAACCGGGAAGCAAAAACCATTGAAGCGGCGGAGGTGGATATCTTTCTCGGCAAAAAATTTTTTATTACCATTCATGAGGATGAATTGAATCCTTTAATAGACTTCTTCCAAATGTACCAGTCTGACCAGATTATGAGGAGCCAGCTTTCCAATGAAACGGCGGTGGATATAATGCATAAACTTTTAAATAAGCTTTATCTGTACTGCTATCCAATTTTAAACCATATCAATCTTGATATTAATCAAATTGAACATGATGTTTTAGAGCAGCCGGAGGAAAAAGCTATTATGAATATTTTAATGATCAAAAGAAATATTGTTAATTTCCAAAAAACAATGCAGTCTCATAGGGGGATATTACAAAAACTTTTGGAGATCACTTTTGATTGGCGGCCAAGAAAAATGGATAATGATTACAATGTGCTGATTACCCATACCAAAGATATCTGGGATTATCTGACTAATTTTAAAGACACCATCAATGCCTTGCATGAAACGCAGGCATCAATGATCAGTTTGAAGATTAATGAAATAATGAAAACTTTGACAATTTTTTCAGTGATAGTTTTTCCCTTAACTTTATTGGCTGCCGTCTTTGGCATGAATACTATGAATGCCATGCCATTTGTCAACAGCCAACATGATTTTTGGTATATTATTGGCATTATGTTAATAGCCGTGGTGATCATGTTTGGATTTTTTAAGAAGAAACATTGGTTATAGTATGAACAAACTTAAACTATATAATACTTTAACTCGCCAAAAGGAAGAATTCAGACCGATTAAAGCCAAGCAGGTTGGGCTTTATACTTGCGGACCGACCGTTTATAATTACGCGCATCTTGGCAATCTGCGGACTTATATTTTTGAGGATATTTTAAAGCGAGTTCTCATCTATAATGGCTATCAGGTCAAACATGTCATGAACGTCACGGACGTGGGACATTTGACTGGCGATAGGGACATGGGCGAGGATAAACTTGAACAGGGCGCCCGGCGCGAAGGCAAAAGTGCCTGGGAAATTGCCGATTTCTACTGGGCAGCTTTCCGTAAAGATATGCAACGGCTTAATTTAAGCGAACCAACCATCTGGTGTAAAGCGACCGGCCACATCAAAGAACAAATCGCACTCATTAAAAAACTGGAGCAAAAAAATTTTACTTATAAAACGAGCGACGGAATCTATTTTGACACGGCCAAATTTCCCGGTTACAACAAATTAAGCCATCAACCGCTTGCCGCCTTGCAAGAAGGTGCCCGAGTAGAAAAAAACGACGAAAAGAAAAATCCCACGGATTTTGCCCTCTGGAAATTTTCACCCCGGCCGCCAGACGGCGGTGAAAAAAGACAAATGGAATGGCCAAGCCCCTGGGGCGTGGGATTCCCCGGCTGGCATATTGAATGCGCGGCCATGAGCATGAAATATCTGGCTCATCAGTTGGATATTCATTGCGGAGGAATAGACCACATTGCCATACACCACACTAATGAAATCGCCCAGGCTGAAGCAGCCACCGGCAAAAAATTTTTTAATTACTGGCTGCATGGCGAATTTTTGAATACTGGCCGAAAGAAAAAAATGGCCAAATCAGAAAAAAATTTTTTAACGTTGGAACGGGCTTTAATTAAAAAAAATATTAACCCTTTAGCTTATCGTTATGCAACTATGATGGTCCATTGGAGAAAGCCGATGGAATTTAGCATCAAGTCTTTACTGGCAGCAGAAAATGGTTTGGATAATTTATATGATGAACTGAAAAAACTGGGAAGAAAAAACGGAAAAGTTGATAATGATTATAAAAGTAAATTTTTGGCAACAATTAATGACGACTTGAATATCCCGGGAGCTTTGGCAACTGTTTGGGGGTTAATAAAATCTGATTTATCAGCGGCAGATAAAAAGACAACTTTATTGGATTTTGATCAAGTTTTAGGGCTTAATTTGAATCAGATAAAAGCAGAAAAGCTGGTTATTCCTGATGAAATAAAAAAAATAGCCGAGGAACGGCAAAAAGCAAGGGAACATAAAGATTGGATAAAGGCGGACGAGCTAAGAAAAAAAATTGAAAAAAAGGGGTTCCAAATCAATGACAATGATCAGGGTTATGAGCTAAGGAAAATATAATTTAATCATGGACAATTAGAAGCATCAGCACTAGAGCGCTGATAAAAAAAATAAATGAAATTAATGACTTTTTTAAATTGGTTTCTTTGTGCAGTTCGGGTATTAAGTCAGAGGCGGCAATATAAATAAAACCGCCAGCGGCAAAAGGCAGAATAAAATTATTAAGATTGCTCATCTGGTTAATAAGCAAATAGCCAATAATGACGCCGACAACGGCTGAAAGAGCAGAAATAAAATTATAAAATAAAGCTTGGCTTTTTTTAAAACCAGCATACAATAGGACGCCATAATCGCCAATTTCTTGGGGAATTTCATGCAGGGCAAGAGAAATGAGCACTGGCAGGCCAAGAGCTGGGCTGGTGTAAAAAGCAGAAAAAATAATCAGGCCGTCAAGCAAATTATGAATGCCGTCGCCAATTAAATTTAAGTAGCCTAAATGACGTTTGTGGATCTCGCACCCTGGCTCATGGCAGTGATGCCAGCGCAGAATTCTTTCCATAATAAAAAATAAACTCAAGCTAATGAGAGTGCATTGAAAGACCAAGAGAGGATCGGCAAAGTGCTTCAGCGCTTCAGGCAGAAGATGAAAAAAAGCGCTGCCTAAAAGCGCGCCGGTGGAAAAACTGACAAAGAGGTATAAAATTTTGTTGAGCGTTTTTTCTCTGATAGCCAGAGTAACAATGCCCACAAATGAAATCAGGCTGATGGCTAAAGCGCTAAAAATGGCTTGTAATAACGGTGTCATAATGTCAGCTGCCAAAATATTTTACAAAATCGGATAATTAATAAATAATATATATCTTAAAAAATCAATCCAACCGGCCGCGCAATCGTTCAGCTAGTAAAGAAACTATCGCTCATTAAATTTTCTAATCAGATCTTCAAGCGTGGCCTGCTCCGCTTTTAGCGCCTCCATTAAAAATTCCTTGAATTTTTTTACCACCAATTCAAAACTTTCCGTCTTTTTTTCTATGCCCTCTTCAAAAACAAACTTAGTCAACGCCTCCATTCTAAAATGATGCCCCTCGCCCCCCTGATCGCCAACATGGTAAAAAATCTTATCTAAATTCTTTGATTGAACATCACACGTCACTCCTCCTTGTCTTTTATCCAGATCAAAACGCAAAGAATACTTATTTCCTTGCTGATCAATATGCTGAACGTCGACTCGGGCTTCATGCTGTAATTTCTCTTTAAAATTAAAAACCAGAGTGGTATCCTCTCCTTTTCTATGTTTAATAATGCTTGAAACCAATTGGCCGTCTTGAGCATTATTTGTTACATCATAATCACCCTGCTGACCATAATCGCTTTCCAAGACATTAATAAGCGTTGAAAAAATCTTTTCCAGATCAGCAAGGCCATTTTTAAAATCCGCTTGCTGCAAGCTATGATTTTCACCGGCGTAGCCAAACCGTTTGATTATCTTGTCTTTAAGCTCTGTAAATGAAGACAAAATCAAACCGTACTTTTCCACAAAATTTGCCCGTTCCTCCGGCTCGATTGCCGACTGAAATACCTCCAATACTTTCTGCTCAAAATCACTAAAGGTTTGCTGTATTTTTTCTTCCATCAACCTAAAATCAATTTTTGGAATTTCATTTATTTTTTCACTACTCATATTTTAGATCTTAAATAGCGGATTGCCTATTGGCTGCACTGCATATTTTTAAGACAATTGTCTATCAGTTCCTGACTGGGCGCTTTCTGGCATAAATCACAAGCTTGTTGTTTGTACTCTTCAGAGTTTTCTTTTAAATCCTGGACTGCCTGTCCCATTTCCTCGGTGACGTCCTGAAAATTTTTGTCTTGAGGCGGAATAAAGATAGAATTGTCAGCTAGCCAATTCTCACAAACAAAATCGCGTTTTTGATCCAGTCCGGCAGTCCCTGGCGTTTGTGGCGATTGGGTATTTGTTTCCAGTTCCGTAAATTTCATTTTTGAAGCCGCGCCGGAAAAATCATTCCAAATATAAAGATATTCACCGTCACTAATGGTGTAGGCATGCCCGACATCGCCCATAGTTACGTCTTGATAAAACTTCTTGCCGTTGATATAAATGATATTGGTGACATCTCCGCCATTGGTGACACTTTCCTTCCAGGAGCACTTCAGCGGTTGATTCATAGTCAGTAACTCGTTAATTGAATATTCGCCGCTGGGATTTACTGTCCCGCCTGCCTGATTATTATTTTGATTTTGTTCCTGGTTCTGGTTATTTGTGGCATTGTTTGTGGCAACGAACTGATTGCCCGATTTTTTCCCGCAACCGCTAACTAAAACCGCGCTTGCCAGCAGTAAAACTGCCAGACCTAAAACTTTTTTTCGCATAGTATTCTATTTAATTATTAATAATATTTATTTAATTTTTTTGAATTACGAAACGTCCAGTTTTGTCATCCTGAGCGTAGCGAAGGATCTCTGGCGCATGCCAGATATCTCGCATGCGCGAGAGATTCTTCGGTCGCTTCGCTCCCTCAGAATGACAGATTGGGGAGTTTCGTAATTCGCAGTAATTTATAAACGATCATGTAAGTTTATGTTTAAATTTTATAATAGAAACTAATCATAGTCAACTAAAATTATTAGACATCAGACAAAACGGCTATGCCGACGAATGAGGGTATATATGAGATAGGCGACGGCGAAACCGATTATCGCTCCGCCGGCAATATCTGACGGGTAGTGCACTCCGGCGATGACCCGGCTGGTTGATATCAGGACGCTGGCGATAAAAAACCATATCCCCCATTTTTTGTTGAAAAGAAAAATAGCGGTCGCCATGGCAAAGAAAAAAGTGGCGTGGCCGGAAGGAAATGAAGAACCGCTAGCAGAGATAATCTGGTTGACCGGGTAGACCAAAAAAGGACGGGGATGATGGTAGAAATAATGAATAATTGCGGCTATCCCAAAACAAGCGACGAGTATTGATAATAAAACGGTGAACAAAAAGACATATTTTTTCTTTTGGGGGTAACGAGAGCAAAAAAGCAGCCAGAGAAAAACAATGCCCAAAAAATATTGCAAGTAATCGGCCAAAAATACAATAACCGCATCAAAGAGTCCGGATTGGCCGGATAAATTGTTTAGAAAAAAAAGAATCTTTTCATCAAGCATAAATTTATTCAAGGGTAATAACAACTATTTCAGACCGACCCTCTGTTCTCATCGTCGGTCCCCAGACGCCGACGCCGCTTGAAATATAGATTGAATAATCCCCTGTTTGGTGTAATCCATAATCATACCCGCGATAAACAATCTTTGCTATATATCCGAAAGGAAATATCTGGCCTTTGTGGGTATGGCCGGATAATTGAAGATTAATTCCCTTTTTTCTGATTTCTTCGGCATTGGCCGGAGAATGATAAAGCAGAATGTTGGGCCGGCCATAAAATTGTTCTTTGACTGATTCAAGCCAAACAGCTACATCCTTGGATTCGTCTCTCTCCGGATAACCAACCCCGATAAGTTTCAAGCCATCAATTTCAATAATTTCATCCCTCAAAACTCTGACTTTTGTTTTTTCCAGAGCGGCCAAAACTTTTTCAGCCCCCAAATAGGTTTCATGGTTTCCAGTCACAAAAAAGACGCCTGCTTCTGCTTTGATATCGTTCAATAATTTGGCTAAAGTATCAATGTTGCCGTCGGCGCTATCAAAAAAATCCCCTGTAATAAGAACCATTTTGGGCTCAATCGAATTCACTTTTTCAATGACAGCCCTCATAAACCCGGTTGAGAGGATACTCCCAAGATGCGCATCTGAAATCTGAACAATCTTTTTGCCTTGCCAATTGTCAGCCAGGCCAGGGATAATAACTGAGATGTTCTTAATTCTGGGGTTAAGGGCGTTATATATTCCGTAAAATGAAATAATGAGAGCTAGAATAAAAAATGATGCTGTTAGAACTACCGTATTAATATTAAAGCCGAAAACCTTACTGATGAGAACCATCAGCCAGACCGCTGAGACCGCCATCAGGAGATATGCCACCAGGCCCAGCCAATAGCCGGATAAGAAATAAAAAACGCGAATAAGAAAAAATTCCTGCCAGCGGGTCAGAAAAGACGACAAGATAAAAGCAAGCGGCAGAAGAAAAACTAGAGCTAAAAGAATATTCTTACAGAAAGGGCTGGTAATTGAAAAAAAGCGGACTACGGAAAAATAAATAAAATAGTGCGCTGAAAATATAACTAGCAGGAAAAAGATTAAGAATACTATTATTCGGATATTAATCATAAAATAAAAAAATTTTAAATAATTCATAAAACCATATCCGTAATGGAAACAACAACAGTAACTACGATGATAAATCTTGTGAGTAAGGACATAAATTATATTATTAACTCCCTCTCTATTTTATCAAAAAACCGCCTTCTCGGCAATAAAAGGTTCTAACTTTCGACCCCTGTCACATAAAATCAAACAAAAAATCCAGTCCCGCGACCGCGGGACTGGATTTTTTGGAACTCTGGGGGGAGGAATCGGACCTCCACTAACTTGATTAACAGTCAAGCGTTTTACCATTAAACTACCCCAGAATAAAAAATAATTGCATTAAAATAACCGGCTTTGTCGGCCGGTTTGTTTTTTGATCTTAATCAAATAAAAACTAACCGGCTAAAAAACGGTTATTATTGTTATTATTGTTATTGCTGACTAATTTTTTCATCTTGGTTTTATTATACACTCTTATATAAAATTTATCAACTATTCCATATTTTCAGTTTCTGGCTGGTTTATTTTTTCACCTTTCTTTTCTTTGATAACATCAGCCAAATAAACGGCAATGGCAGCGGCCACTGGCACGCCCAGCATACCGCCGATAACACCGCCCAGCTTAAAGCCGATAATAATAGCCATAATGACAATAATGGGATTTAAACCAACCATCCTGCCCATCAATTTAGGAACAATAATATTGTTTTCAGCTTGCTGAACTAGCAAATACCAAAAAGCGACTAACAGGACTTTGATGATTGAGCCATCGGAAAAAGCGATAAAGACGGCGATAATGCCTGATATCCAAGGACCAAGATACGGAATGATCTCTAAAATAGCGGCGACTAACGCCAGCAGTAAAGCATATTTAACGCCGAACAAAAGCAGGCCGGCATAGACCAGAATACCGACAATAATGGACAAAAGCAACTGCCCTCTTAACCATAGGCCTATTTTGGACTGCATACGATTAATCAGATCCATGGCATAGACACGGTATTTTAAAGGAGTTAAAAATTTTATAAAATATTTAAGCGCGTTTTCTTCCACGGTTAAATAAAAGGTAATGACTAAAACAACTAAGAGCGAAAAAAGTCCGCCGAAAATACTGGTGATGGTCACAAAAATACTTTTGGTGGTTTGGGCTAAAGTCAAACTCAACGATTCTAGAGTTTTGACGATTGAATCGTTGCCAATCTGAATATTATTGTCATTGGCTTGGTTTTGCATGGTATGGATGC
>PFHP01000033.1:0-550 GCA_002782365.1 Candidatus Kuenenbacteria bacterium CG_4_8_14_3_um_filter_39_15
AATTGTTTTGGCATCAGATTTTTTCCAGATTAAAAGTTCGGGCTGATACTCTGGTTTGACAAAAAAATATTTAGTCCTCTCCCCTATTTCCGAAAGTTTTTTTAATCTTTCTTGTTCCAAGCCGACGATAGATTTGAGGTAATCGTATCTCCCACCACCCCGTCCTCCGACATTAGTCGGAGTCCACTCGTCCAATCTGCCACTGGCAGATTTGGACTCAGGCAGGAGGGGATTTAAATAAGGTAAACATAATTCCGTCAGCTCATCTAAATTTTTTTGCCTGATATAATGTCCGTTCAGCCAGTCCAGTTTCTCGCGGTCAAACACGGCGCCTGCTTGGTGAACTTTGCTAAAATCAAATTCTTCTTCCAATTCTTTAAATGAAAAAATTTCTTGCTCCGTGCCCGGATTCCAGCCAAGCAAAGCAATGTAATTTACCAATGCTTCGGGCAGATAACCTAATTTTTTAAATTCCAAAACTGAAGTGGCGCCATGGCGTTTGGAAAGTTTGGCTTTGTCCGGCGCTAAAATTAATGACAAATGCGCGAAT
>PFHP01000033.1:657-13663 GCA_002782365.1 Candidatus Kuenenbacteria bacterium CG_4_8_14_3_um_filter_39_15
ATCGGACTTGATTAAAATTTGATCATCAATTTCATTATGGTTAAATTTTACTTGGCCGCAAATCAAATCTTTAAAAACCGTTTCACCGGCTGGAATTCTCATCCGAATTACGTGCGCTTCAGCGGCGGCCAGCTTCCTTTGAATTGCTTCGGCTGATAACTGCAGGCATTGGCGGTCATATTTTGGCGCCATTTTTTTAGCTGTCTGCTCCGCGCGCATTTTAACCAACCGTTCCGCCGAACAAAAACAATAATAGGCATGGCCTTTTTCAATTAATTCGTCGGCGTATTTTTGATAAATTGCTGTGCGCCGCGATTGGAAAATTATATTGTCTTCGTTGTCATAATTTATGCCAACCCATTTCAGCGCCTCAAAAATTATTGCCACGCTCCCTTCCTGGTAACGAGCTTGATCCGTATCTTCTATGCGCAGTAAAAATTCACCTTTATTTTTTCTAGCAAAAAGATAGGCAAAAAGAGCGGTGCGCAAACTGCCGATGTGCAGATCACCGGTTGGACTGGGAGCAAAACGAGTAGCAATTAATTTTGACATAATTTTTCAATTTATAATTTTTCTGCCCAATGGCTGGCAGTGATCCGCCTCGGGCAGATAATTTTTAAACAAACGCGGATTCACTCGCCTGCCAACAACCACAATCTTTTTCTTTGGGGATTTTCGGAATAATATTAGAAAGCAGCTCTTTGACATTTTCCACATTCTGTTTGAAAACCCCGAGTATTTCCTGTGTGGTCACGGGCTTAATTTTAGGATTCCCCTCCAACCCCACATCCCAATCAGTCACAAGGGCGATGTTAACCAAACAAATATCAAGTTCCCGCGCCAGTACTACTTCGGGATAATGAGTCATATTAACCACATCCCATGCTTGGGCAGAAAACCAACGTGATTCTGGCTTGGTGGAAAAACGTGGCCCTTCGATAACCACAATAGTGCCGGTCTTATGATAAGGAATTGATATTTTTTTACAACATTCAGCCGCTAATTTCCTAAGAGTGGGACAATAAGGTTCGGCCATGGAAAAATGGGCGACTTCCGGCCCATGGAAAAAAGTATCATCTCGATGTTTGGTTCGATCAACAAAATGATCAGTGATTACAAAATCTCCTGGTTTGATATGCGACTGAAGCGAGCCAGCGGTACAAGAGGTGATTATTCTTTCCACCCCCAACATCTTGAGTGCCCAGATATTAGCTTGATAAGGTATTTTATGGGGAGGCAGATGATGATTTTTACCATGTCTGGATAAAAAAGCGACTTTTTTACCTTGATAAGTGCCGACTAATATTTTTTCCGACGGCTGACCAAAGGGTGTTCGGATACTGATCTCTCTGGCCTGATCTAAAAACTTATAAAAACCGGAACCGCCGATAACGCCAATTTCAGCGATTTTTTTCTTTTCTTTAATCTTTTTTATTTTATTTTTTAATTTCATATTAAATTACCTGCTCGCCATAATAGCTAATAAGCGAATGGACTTTGTATTTTTTTAATTTAGCTGAACCGCCGAGAAAGGGCAGGTCCACAACAACTGCAATACCAACTATTTTCCCGCCTAAACGCTCAACTAATTTAGCAGCGGCTTGTAGTGTACCGCCGGTGGCGATCAAATCATCAATAATCAAAATTTTCTCACCTTTTCTAAGGGTATCCTCGTGCATCTCAATGGTTTCCGAGGCATATTCCAAAGTGTATGATTCCTGGATAGTTTTATGGGGCAGCTTGCCTTTTTTGCGGACTAAAGAAACACCGGCTCCCAGCCGATAACCCACCACTCCAGCTAAGACAAAACCACGCGCATCAATGCCAACTACCTTGTCAACTTTTTGTGTGGCAAACGGTTTAATTAATTCTTGCACTAAGTAAGCAAAAACCTCTTTATTCTCAAATAAGGTCGTCACGTCATAAAATAAGATCCCTTCTTTTGGCCAATTAGGTACTTTGCGGATGAATTGATCAAGGTCCATAACTTCGCAATTTTAAAATAATGCTTAAATTACTCAACTTTAAAATTAAATCATTTTGAAATTGTTTGAAAATTGAAAATTTATTAATTAGCTTTAAACCAATCCCATGTTTGCTTTAATCCCTTATTTAAATCATATTGCGGCTGCCAATTTAAATCGTGTTTGATTTTATTAAATGAAAGGCAACTTTTCATTTGTTCGCCTGTAACGTATGGTCTATGTTTAATAAAGACTTTTGTCTGGGAAATTTGAATCATTTTTTTGGCCAGATTATCTATATTCGTTTGTTTACCTGTGCCGATATTAAATATGCCCTGGACTTGCTTGGGCAATGCTTTGATGACTGCGGAAACTACATCGGCCACATAAACAAAATCCCTGGTCTGTTGACCGCCGTTTACCCAGAGCGATTTTTTGCTGATTAATTGATGACCAAAAACCGCGACGACACCCGCCTCGCCTAAATAATTCTGGCGCGGGCCATAAATATTCGCCAAACGTAAAATAGTGTAAGGCAATCTATGTTGGTTTGAATAATAGTATAAATATTTTTCTAGCGCTAGCTTAGCAATGCCATAGGGCGAAAGGGGCTGCTCTTTTTCTGTTTCCAGAGTGGGAATTTTTACGCCGTCGCCGTAAATCGCGCCACCGCTGGAAATAAAAATAAATTTTTTAATTTTGTATTTGACACAATTTTCCAACAAATTCAAGGAGCCAATAATATTGCTCTGGGCATCAAAAATTGGGTCAACAATTGAGCGCCTGACATTCATTTGCGCTGCCAGGTGACAGACTATTGCTGGTTTTTCTTTTTTAAAGATCAGGGAGAGTTTTCTATCTTGAATTTTTAATTGGTAGAATTTGGCTTGAGGATTTAAATTTTCTTTTTTACCGGTTGACAAATCATCCACCACAATTACTTGATGGTTTTGCATAATGAATTCATCCACTAAATGCGAACCGATAAAGCCAGCTCCGCCGGTGACTAAAATTTTAGGCATATTTTTTCAATTTAGCAACCATGTCTTTCCGCTCCCAGGTAAATTCCGGCAACTCGCGGCCGAAGTGGCCGTAGGCAGCTGTTTTTTTGTAAATGGGCCGGAGGAGATTTAAGTGTTTAATAATGCCGGCTGGAGTGAGTGGAAAAACTTGGCGGACAATTTTCTCCAATTTTGAATCTGCCAGAACGCCAGTGCCTTTAGTGTCAACCAAAACGGAAATGGGGTCAGCCACGCCAATGACATAAGCCAGTTGAATTTCACAACGGCTGGCCAATTTAGCCGTCACAATATTTTTAGCAATGTAGCGCGCCATATAACTGGCGGAACGGTCAACTTTTGAAGGATCCTTGCCTGAAAAACAACCGCCGCCATGGCTGCCATGGCCGCCATAAGTGTCAACAATTATTTTACGGCCGGTTAATCCCGCGTCCGCGGGAGGACCGCCCTTGACAAAACGGCCGGTGGCGTTAACAAAAAATTTAGTTTTTTTATCCAGATATTTGCCGGCAATCGGCCGAACGACATGCTGGATAATATCGCGCTTCAGGCGCGCTGGGCTGACATCGGGATTGTGTTGAGCGGCAATGACTACGGTTTCCAATCTTTTTGGCTGGCCATTAATATATTCAACCGCCAGCTCCACTTTGCCGTCTGGCCTCAAATACGGCAGTTTTTTATTTTTTCGCACTTGAGCTAATCTGGCTGCCATTTGGTGCGACATTAAAATTGAGAGCGGCATTAATTCTTTAGTTTCCGTGCAGGCATAACCGAACATTAAGCCTTGGTCGCCAGCGCCTTGTTTTTTCTTATCAACGCCCTGGACAATGTCCGGAGACTGCTCATCAATCGCCACCACAACGCCCACATCATCAGCGCAAAAACCAAAATGGCCGTTGTCATAGCCAATTTCACGAATGGTGTCGCGGGCAATGGCGGCGACGTCAACATAACCTTTGGTGCGAATTTCGCCGGCGACAACGACCAGGCCGGTGGTCACCAGAGTTTCAATGCCGGCATGGCTGAATTTATCTTGACGAATTAATTCATCAAGGATGGCATCGGAAACCTGATCGGCTATCTTATCAGGATGGCCTTCAGTCACTGACTCGGAGGTGAAGATGTATTTATTCATAGTTATTTTTTAATTATTAAACTTCATATAATCTCATATTGGTCTGCATAAATTCAATGGTTTTCTTCAAGCCTTCTTCAAGATCAATCAGCGGAAACCAGCCGAGACTTTCTTTAGCCATGGTAATGTCAGGAATATTATAAGAAGCGGCATGCCAGTCCGGATCCTGATAAATGATTTTAGATTTTGAACCGGTCATTTTAATGATTAACTCTGCCACGTCTTTTAGCGCGTGCTTTTCATAATGACCAAGATTGATTGGCCCGGCCAGATCTGATTTGGCTAACTTAACCAGACCGTCAATAATATCGTCAATATAACAAAACGTATTTTCAGTCTGCTCATTGCCGTAGATAATCAGATCTTTGTTATTTAGAGCATGAAGAATAAAATCTGGCACTGCCCGGCCTTCTTTAATGGCCATTTTAGGGCCAAACGTTGTGAAAACTCTGGCAATCTTGGTATTTATTTTGAATTTTCTTTGGTAATTGGCAACAATGGTTTCGGCAAACCGCTTGCCTTCGTCATAAGCGCTGCGACTGTCAATAGGATTGACTAAACCTAAATAATCTTCCTTAATCGGCTTGGTATCCAAGGCATGGCCATAAACATGCTGGCTTGAAGTATGAATAAAAATTGATTGGTATTGCACCGCCAAATCAAGCATATTTTTGACGCCAGAGGAGTTAGCGCCAATGATTTCCAGGGCGTATTGTTCATGATCTTTGGGCGAGGTGGGACAGGCAAGATTATAAATGGCCTGAATGCCCTGAACGGCAACTTGGAATTTTTTCAACTCGGGAAAATTTTCCAAATCAAGCGGCTGGGTAATATCATGGCGAATAAATTCAAAATTCGGGTTTTGCAGCAGTAAATCAATGTTTGATTCCTTGCCGGTAATAAAATTGTCAATGGCGATAACATGGTTCTGGGTGACAAGCTGCTGACAAAGGTTAGTGCCAATAAATCCGGCAGCGCCGCTAACTATAATATTTGGTTTGTCAGTGGCTGAATTTTTATACGGCATAATTTTCAATTTAATTATTAATTTTATTATTTAATTCTTCTTTATTAAATACCCACTTTTTAGTCAAATAGTAAACAATCAAAGTGCAAATTATCATACCGATAATCTTGCCAATAATATCATGGCAACCGATATATTCCACGGTAATGAACAGCACCAGTTCACTGATAATTAAGCCGAGAATCATAACTAAAATAAATTTAACATATTGCCTGTGGATGTTTTTGCTGTTGTCCCTGAATGTCCAGTGCTTGTGAAAAACAAAACGGGCAATGCTGGCAATGAGCATAGTGAAAATGTTGACTGTCAAATAATGTTCCTGCCAGAAAAAGAATGCCCTGGTAAGGTAAATATACAAGCCAAGATCAAGCATGTTGGATAAATTGCCAACTAAAGAATATCTCAGCAGCTCTTTGACGGCCGGGTATTTTTTAAGAAATGGGAATTGCCTGATTGTATTTAATGTGGAATAATATAGTTTTAGCATATTTTATTTACCTGAAGCAACATAGACTCCGCCGGTAAATTTCTCACTGTAAGCAAAAAACTGATTAAGCAACAAGCCGCGGGCATTGAAAACTCTGACATGCGGACCGCCGCCCGGACCGGCGCCGGTAATAATTTCATCCAGACCATCGCCATTGACATCGCCGGAGGCAAGATTGACGCCGCCAAAAAATTTTTCATTGTAAGCAAAGAACTGGCTGATCGCTCTGCCTTGCCAGTCAAAAGTTCTGACTTGCGGGCTGCCGCCCATGGCAGGGGCGGTAATAATTTCTTTTTGGCCGTTGCCGGTAATATCGCCCACGGCCACGGTTAAACCGCGCATATAATTTGAGTCATAAGGTATAAATTGGCTGATGGTTTGAGCAGTGTAATTAAAAATTTTAATTAAGCCGGAAGTGCCGGCGCCGGTCGCCACAACAATCTCCGCATAGCTGTCGCCATTAACATCACCGACAGCCACGTTAAGACCGCCAGTAAAAAATTTGTTAACTGCGTAAAATTCCTTAATTAAACTGCCGGTTTCGCTGAAAATTTTAACCACTGGTTCAAAACCAGTTTGGGCAACCACAATTATCTCCGCCTGCTTATCATTATCAATATCACCGACGGCCAGTCTGATCCCCTTTTTCATTGAGCTGTCAAAGGCCAAAAATTTTAACTTTAGATTGCCGCGCAGATCAAAAATTTTAACCCAGGGCTCTTCGCTGCCGTTAGCGCCAACAATAATTTCTTCTTGGCCATCGTGGTTGAAATCAAAACTCGCCACATTGGCGCCAGCCCGTTTAGTTTCCTCAAAAGCAAAAAACTGGGAGGAAAATTTGCCTTCGGAATAAACTCTGATGTGCGGTCCGCCTTTTTGACCAGGACCAAAAATAATTTTATCAATTTTAACTTCAGCGGCGCTGACGGTGCTGTTGGCGGCAGCCAAAACTTTATAGCCGTTGAGTTTGCCATGGCCCATTTTGCCGACATAAAGCCAATTTTTATTGTCAATATTATCAGCATTATTCAAAAGCAAATCACGCAATTCCATCAGCGATAATTCCGGCTTTAAGGCTTTAACCAAAGCAGCCACGCCAACAACCTGCGGAGCAGAAACTGAAGTGCCTGACCAGTAACCGCCATATTCGCGATTATATTTTGGCAAACTGTCATTTTTGTCAAGAGTGCTAAAAATACCAACGCCAGGCGCAATTAAATCAACGCAATTGCCGTAATTTGAAAAACTTGCCAGCTGATTATTATTATCAACTGAAGCAACGCCAATGACCCAATTATTGCCAGGACCGCCGTCATGACAGACGGGATATCTGGGATTAGTGGTCATATCTAAACCGGTGGTAACCTCATTGCCAGCGGCGGCCACCACTAAAACACCGGCTTGATAAGCTCTGGCAATAGCATCTTCAAGAGTAGCCGAACGGCCCTCGCCCACAAAGCTTAAATTAATAATTTGAGCACCTTTTTCGCGAGCATAGTCAATCGCCCTGGCAACATCAAGAGTGTTGCCGCTGCCGTCGCCCCCGAGCACGCGCAAAGACATAATCTTGGCATGCCAGGAAACGCCGGCAATACCCTGATTATTATTGCCCTGGGCAGCGGCCACGCCAGCGATAATGGTGCCATGATTAATGCCTAAAAAACTATAATCACCGTCAAATTTTGGACTGGGGTCGGGTTGGTTTAAAATAAAATCCCAGCCATTATAATCATCAATATAGCCGTTGCCATCATCATCAAGATGATTGTCTTTGATTTCTCCGGAATTTTGCCAGATATTATAAACCAAGTCGGGATGGTTGACATCAACACCACTGTCAATGATGGCAATAACGACATTTTTACTACCCGGGGTATAGCCGGTAGTATAGTTCCAAGCTTGAGGAGCGCTGATGGCTGAAAGGTAAATTTGCTGGGTGTAGAAACCGTCATTCGGTTCAATGACGGCGTGGTAGATATAATTGGGTTCAAGATAATCAATGGACTTATTTTTCTGATTGGTCTGAATAAAATCTTCCAAAGCCTGACCGCCCAGCTGAAGATTATAAATTTTTTCTGAATTTTTGAGCTTAATTAAAACTTGGCCCGGCTCGTGGAGTGCGCCAAAATTATCCGCTACTTGCCGGGCGACTGATTGATTGGTGGCTAGGCCGCCAAAAATGAATGCCGTCGCCACTGTTAAAATGATAATAAATATTTTATAACGGATGCTATTTAGCATTATTTGAATTTAATTTTAATAATCTTTGATATAAATTAACAACTGCATGGGAAGTGCGCATACCAGAAAATAATTTGATAGCGCGCTCTAGAGTGCCGTTATCTTCACTCAAACCAAAACTAAGCATCCGCTGATACTCGTCAACGGCTAGTTGGTCTTGTTCGCTAATTACATAAGCGGTTAAAAGATTCCAATGAGCATCCAGATTCTTTGGGTAAAGCGCGACGGCTGATTGAAAATCTTTAATAGCTGCGGCAACATTACCCTGGTTAATTTTGGCGCGGCCTAATTCAAAATATATCTGCTGACGAGTGGGAGATAAGGCCAAGGCTTGGTTACCGTAAATAATTGCCTGCTGTGCATAATTGGCATCAAGATAACTGGCGGCATTATAAAGAACCATTAAATAAATATAGTTTTGGACATCATTAGGCGCCGCTTTTATATTATCACTAATCGCCTGAAAGGCATATTCAAAATTACGTTTAATGTCTGCTTCATCAGAAACATAGTCTTTATTATTGTGCGAAAGAATACTGTCAGCCAGCTTCTGTCTTAATTCCGGCGTTTGATAAGTATTCATCTTGATAGCTTGATCAAAATTTTGAATGGCTGATGGAAAATGACCATTATACGTTTTTTTTAAACCCTCAATGCCTTTGAGATTGGCTTGGGCCGGCTTAAGATTTAAATTTGAGATGAGCGCCAACAGGACAAAGAAACCGACAATCAAGGCATAAAGATTGATTGGTTTTTTGATGGCTGCTGTTTGCTGGCTATGTTTTTTTTCACTGGCGAGAAAAGCGACAAAAGCCAAAACAGAAAAGAGCATCACATAAGTTGGCAGGCTGTCAAAGACAAAGATATTTTGAATAAAATGGGCGCTTAAAAAAGCGAGCACGGCCAGAGATGGGTTAAAATTATGATAATAGTTTTCACGCATTAAGGCAAGCAAAATTCTAAAAGCTGAAACATAAATGCCAAGATAAATTATCAGACCGACTATGCCAGTGGCAATGGCGACATCAAAAACAGTATTATGCGCCCGATCAAACCAAATTTGAGAACCATTGTCGCGATAAATTTCTGGATGGAAATACTTGTTAAAAGCGACATTATAATTTTCCCAGCCATAGCCCAATAAAAATCTGTCTTGCCAGGCGCGCCATGATGAATCAATGGCATAAAGACGGGATTCAACCGTGACAGCATGGGGGGAAATACTAACCAGCCTTTGAAATGGACCGTGGCTCATCCAAGCTGCATTTTTGTTAATAAAAATAAAAATGATGGCGGCAATAATTAACACCAGCCCGCTTAAAAAGATTTTTTTTATCTTCTTGTTTTTTAAGGTGATAAAATAAATCAAAAAATAACAAAAAAGAGTCAGCATAAAGGCAATCATTGCGCCGCGGGTCTGGGTGGCAAATAAAATGTAAATTTCAAAAAGAGCCGCCAATCCAAAAATAATCTTCCACCAGATTTCTTTTCTTTGCCAGAATAATAAGAGGCACAACCAAAAATGGCCAAGCGCATAAGCGCCGAGGTATGAGGCATTGCCCAGCGTGGAAGTAAGCCGATCCCCGGCTGAATTAATAATGACCCAGGCAACTCCATATTTTTGGCCAAGCGCATAAAGAGCGACTAAGATGCTCACCGCGATTGAAGCACTAAAAAAAGTCAGCCATTCAGAACGGTTTTTAAATGTCTGGCTTAAAATAAAACAAAAAACAATCAAATGCGCAATGAACAAAAAGCCTTCGCCTCGCTCAATAGTGCCCCAGAGTGAACGGTAGGGATTAACGCCGCTCAATGAGGTTAAAAAAACAATGGCGCCAAAACCTAAAATAAACCAGAGAAGCTGATTTATTTTTGGGCGATAATGGACGGCTGACAGAGCGAGCAATAAATATAAAAAGGCGGCTATTTCCACAATGATGCGAAAATATATGGTTTTTAAAGTAATAAAGGGAAAAATAAACTTTGAGCTCACCAAAAGCGGCACTAAAAGAATTAAATATAAACAGCCCCAAAGCGAATATTTGAGGATTTTAGCGGTTAAAGTTTGATTAATTGTCATTGATTATATTGTATAATAGAAATATAAGATAATCAATGTGTATAATTGATGAGGATTGATTTTTTAGAAGAAGTTTGATATGATAAAAATAAGTTGCTATGAATATCATGACAAAAATTAAAATCGCAGTTTTGCTTATCGGGGATATAATTATCCTTTATTTTGCCCTATATTTAACTTTATGGCTCCGTTATTGGCGACCAGTCCAGGCAGAGTTGTGGAATAAGCATTGGCTGCCTTTTACGATTATTTTTATAATGTGGCTAATAGTTTTTTTTATTAATAAAATGTATGACCTGAAGACTGCCAGAAATAATTTTAATTTCTATAAGGTTTGGTTTAACAGTTTAATCTGGTGCGGTCTTATAGGTTTTATTTTCTTTTATATCACCACAACCGGCATCTCGCCCAAGACAGTGATGGTTTTGGATTTAGCTGTCTTTGGCGGACTGTTTCTTTTGTGGCGCAGATTGTTTAACCGCCTGATAGTCTATAAAAAATTTGTAGAGAACATGGTCATTATCGGATTGACCAAAGAAATGATTGAGCTAGCCCGAGAAATTAACAGCAAACCGCAGATGGGCTTGAGGGTAGTCGGCATGGTCAGCTTACAAAAATCTGAAATAAAATTTGACCAATTGGAGATTGCCATAATTAATGATTGGGATGAATTAAAAAATTTTTTTGACAAGAAAAAAGTCAGGACAATAATTTTGGGGAGCGATGCCCATGATTATCCGGATTTAATCAGCAAACTATACGAATCGCTTGAGCTGGGAGTGAATATTTTAGACAGACCGACTTTTGCCGAAAAATTTACCAGTAAAATTTTAATCAACACCATTGGCCAGATGTGGTTTTTGGAAAATATTAAAGAAAGCAATAAACAAATTTATGAGATCATCAAACGGGTTATGGATATCATGCTTTCCTGCGTGTTTTTGATAATTACTTTGCCTTTAATACCGCTTATTTACCTAATCACCAGGCTAACAAGCAAGGGGCCTGGATTTTTTATGCAACAGCGGACGGGCAAAAACGGCAAAAAATTTATGGCTGTCAAATTCAGAACCATGTATCAAAATGCAGAGAGCCATGGGCCGCAATGGGCGCAAAAAAATGACCCGAGAGTGACCAGCATCGGTCGGATTTTACGCAAAATAAGAATTGACGAAATTCCACAGCTGATAAATATTTTGCGCGGCGAGATGAGCTTTATCGGACCGCGGCCGGAAAGACCGGAGTTTATCGGACAGTTAAAAGAATCAATCCCCTTTTATGAAACCAGGCTTTTAGTCAAACCCGGTTTAACTGGCTGGGCGCAGATTAATTTTCCCTACGGGGCAACTGAAGCTGATGCTTTAGAAAAATTACAGTATGATTTGTACTATATAAAAAACAGGTCATTTGCGCTTGACCTGTCAATCCTGCTCAAAACCATTAAGACGGTTTTATCCGGCGGCGGGCAGTAAAAAAATAACAAATAATAATTGACAAGGAATAAGGATTAATAATGGACAACTAAAATTTATATTAATTGTAGGCAGAGTATTTTTATGTAGTCTCAATCGGATAGGTATTATGAAGAATATTCATAATAGATAACCCTTTATTAAAATGGAGCGGAGAACTTTCGGGTTTGATTTCGCCATTAATTAATTTTTGATAATGTAACATGAGGCGATAGAAATCATCAGGACGTTTTTTAGGGAATATTCTTTCAACTAAATCTTGACCTTCAATTTGATAACGGACAACATCTCCTACTGGGACACTATTACAAATCCATTCAATAAAACCATGGTTACCTTGAAGACGCGCCCATTTTTTAGTTGGGTAAGTAATAACATCTTGAACTACACGACCAATTTTATTATCCCGAGTTTTTAAAAGAAAAGCAGCTAGTTGGTCATAATCAGCCCCACCCTTTTTTTGTAAATCAAAGATAGCTTTAATATCATTAATTTCTTGCCAACCAGAAGCTTCGGCAAAAGTTTGCCATAAATGCAGGGCGTGTGAATGTTCGCAACCGGCACCGCCACCTTGTCGCCAAAATCCTAGATAACTATCTCGCGGGCCGTTAAGCCACGGATGAGCGGCGAAAATACCTCGCCAATGTTCCCTGAATTCAACATCAATAGTAAGAATATTCCCAATAATATTCTGTTTTAAATAATTTATTACCGCTTCAACACTTTCGGCTACTCCATGATCATAACCAACAGTTACAATTGTCTCGGAATTTTTTAGATTTTGACTAAATTCATTGATATATTCAAGAAACGGCGTACATAATGGTTTTTCTAAATGTAATAATTTAGGCTTTTCCATTAAAGATTCTAGAGCTAATTTCATTCTTATGTGTGGCGGGGTACCAATCATAATAATATCAAAACCAGTTTTAGGTTCTTTGCCAGCTTCATATAATTCAATAGTGTCGTCCCATAAACCATAACGAGCTGGGTAGATATTACTTTTCATCCGTTCTAAAGCTTTAACATCATTATCAACTACTGCAACCTGCCAACCCATACGTCTGGCAGCTTGAGCTAAATGGTTACCGATTGAGCCGGCACCAAGAATTTTTACTTTCATATATTTGTTGTTAGTTTATAAAGATTAAATAATTTGAGCATGCTAGTATTTTTTTGTCAAAAAATTCGTAAATAATAAACCATAAAAATGAATAATAGTGTGATTAGCCATTATTTCATGATTTTTGAGAGAGTGGAATTATAATTTTTCAATTTCTTCTGGCAGCGTAGTCAAGTCATTCAGGATTGGGAAGTCTATATCAGCGGGCCATTGGTTGTAGTCGCCTTTAATGCCAATAAATTTAGTCTTACATTGTCGGGCGCTTTGCCAGTCGCTCTTGCCGTCGCCGATAATAACTGTCTGTTGAGGAATTATATTTTCTAGGTTGATGATCTGCTGAATATTTTCTAATTTTGTTTCCGGAGGCGAGCCAAAGACGCCTTTGAAATATGTTCGCCAGCTGAGTCTGTCAATAATGGCATTAATATCATTTTGAGGGGTAGCGGAGTTAATATAGA
>PFHP01000064.1:0-3235 GCA_002782365.1 Candidatus Kuenenbacteria bacterium CG_4_8_14_3_um_filter_39_15
ATTATTTACTTAAAAACAACTATCTGTCCAGAATGTGTTGGACTAATACATATGCTTGAAAAGTTGAAAAATTTATGCTATAATGACCATACAGGACGATATATAAATAATATGTATCGTTAATGAATAAAAGAGATCCCTATGCCACCAGCAAAAACAAAAAGAACAAAATGTGAGATTTATTCCCGGGTTGTTGGCTATCTCCGCCCGATCAACCAATGGAACGATGGCAAACGCGCGGAATTTGGCGATCGCCAGACTTTTGACAAACAGATTTGTGATACCTGCGCTAACTAATCTTATGTTTAATCAGATAAAAATTCTTCTCTGATATCGCTTGCAAACAGGGAAGAGTTTTTATTTAAGATAAGAATTTTCTTTATCCCTATGCTTATCGGCGGCTTACAAAAAACATCCCTACTTGATTATCCTCAAAAAGTATCAGCCATAATCTTTACTATAAGTTGCAATTTCCGCTGTCCCTTTTGCTATAACTCGAACCTTGTCACCAAAATTAATAAAGGGGATATTTTACCGCCAGCTGACATATTTGAATTTTTAAAACGGAGAAAAAAGGTGCTTGATGCCGTTGTCATTACCGGCGGCGAGCCCACCCGGCACGCAGACCTGCCGGAGTTTATCCGCAAAATAAAAGAAATGGGGTTTTTAGTTAAGCTTGACACTAATGGCACAAACCCATCAATGCTCAAAAAATTGATTCAGGATAAATTAGTTGATTATCTGGCGATGGATATCAAGGGCCCTTTGCCAAAATATTCAAAAATTGTTAATGTTACAGTCAGTACAAAGAAAATAAGAGAAAGCATAAAGATAATCATGCATTCAAATCTGCCTTATGAATTCCGTTCAACCATTCTGCCGGCGCTCCATTCCCGAAGTGATCTTGAAAAAATGGCAAAACTCATCAAAGGCGCTAAAAAATATTATTTGCAAAAATTTCAAGCCACCGGCGATTTAAACAACCAGGATTTTAATAATTATAAAAGTTTTACTGACCAGGAGATGCATGATTTATGCGATCTTGCCAAAAATTACGTAGAAAAATGCGGAGTGAGATAAAATAGAATTTAAAATTTTTTTATGTTGCCAATAAACTATACCTATAAAAACCTATCCGAGCGAGATAAAAATTTTTTAACTGATTATTGTCTTAAAAAATTAGATCGCTTTCAGACACTGATGGCAAGATTTAAACAAGAGGAGTGCCGTTTAGAAGTCAAAGCAGAAGCCTTTGCCACCAAAGCCGCTTACCAGGTTGAGTTGATTCTTCATTTGCCGAGTAATATTCTGATAGCCAAAGAAGATGACCACACGATGATTGAAGCGACTGATTTAGCGGTAGATAAGCTTATTATCCAGTTGAGAAAATTAACTGATCGCCATCAATAATATGAGTAAAATCACGGTTGATAAAAATAAATGCACTGCCTGCGGCAGCTGCTACTCAATGTATCCAGAGTGTTTTATTGCCGGTCCCGAGGGTAAAAGCCAGGTCAAAGACCACGATTATAAAAAACACGGCTATGGCAAGGAAGATATTATTAGTGTCTGCCCGTCAGAAGCTATCACGATAGAAGATTAATACTGTAAATGATTTAATTTAAACCCTCTCCCAATCCCTCCCCCGCACAAGCGGGGGAGGGGCTAGAGGGAGAGGGTAAAATTTTATGATCTATTTAGACCACGCCTCAACCACACCCATGGATGAAGAAGTTGTCAAAGCAATGGCGCCTTTTTATAATAAAAAATTCGCCAACCCGTCGTCGCTTTATAAAATCGGCCGTGAAGCAGCGCGCGCCATCGCAGATTCCAGAGAATCTGTGGCTAAAGTTTTAAACTGCCAAGCAGAAGAAATCGTTTTTACCGCCGGCGGCACTGAATCAGACAATCTGGCGATTTTTGGCATTGCCAATCAATTTATCCGCCAGCCGCCGGAGAATCCAAAAAATTACCACCTGATTACAACTCAAATTGAGCACTCCGCGGTCTTGGAAAGTTTTCGCGCGCTAGAGCAGAAAGGATTTCAGGTCACTTATTTACCAGTAGACAAATTCGGCCTAGTCAGCCCGGATGAACTGATGAAAGCGCTTAAGCCGAACACCATTCTCTTGAGCATAATGTATGCCAATAACGAAATCGGCACCATTCAGCCAATCGCTGAAATTGCCAGTATTATCAAAAATTACCGCCAGATTCAGCAAGTTGGTAAAAGTAAAAATCCAATTTACCCCATTTTGCACACTGACGGTTGCCAAGCAGCCGGCTATCTTGATTTAGATGTAGATAAATTAGGCGTGGCTTTAATGACTCTTAACGGCTCAAAAATTTATGGCCCCAAACAAATCGGCCTATTATATAAAAGAAAAGAAATCAAACTGGCGCCAATCCTTTATGGCGGCGAGCAAGAGGGTAAGATGAGACCGGGTACGGAAAATGTCGCGGCCATAGTTGGTTTTGCCAAAGCGCTAGAACTCGCCAATAAAGCAAAAAAAGAAGAATCAAAACGTTTAACCAAACTGCGGGACTATTTTGTTATGGAGCTCTTAAAAATACCCGAAACTATTCTTAACGGTCACCATCAGCAAAGATTGCCTAATAATATCAATGTTACTTTTAAACGGATTGAGGGCGAATCAATTATGCTAAAATTAGACGCCAAGGAAATTTATGTTTCTACCGGTTCTGCCTGCCATTCTCTAAGCCTTAAACCGTCTCATGTCATTCTGGCTATTGGTCAAGATGCTGGCGCTGCCCACGGCTCAATGCGCTTTACTATGGGTAAGAGCACTACTAAAAAAGATATTGATCAGGTATTAAAGGTTTTGCCAAAAATTATTAATGATTTAAGAAGATTAACCGCGATTAGAAAATAAAAAATGAAAAAAATATTTCAAAAAAATAAAGATGTCATCAGCCAAGATAAGACAATTGGCTGGCTTTACACTCCGACTGTCAAAGATCATTTTTTTAAACCAAGAAACATTCAGCTTGATGAGCCAAAAAAAGGTGAATATAACGGAGTCGGCACAGCCGGCAGTCCGGTTTGCGGTGACGTGATGACTATCTGGATTAAAATTAATCCTAGAAGCGAGCGCATTAAAAAATGCGCTTGGCGCACTTTTGGTTGCGCTTCAGCCATTGCCTCCACCTCAATGCTTTCAGTTATAGTTACCAGGCGAGGCGGGATGAAATTAGCTGAAGCAATCAAACTTAC
>PFHP01000064.1:3252-6038 GCA_002782365.1 Candidatus Kuenenbacteria bacterium CG_4_8_14_3_um_filter_39_15
GAAAAGTGCATTGTTCAGTCTTGGGCGATCAAGCTTTGCGAATAGCTATAAAAAATTACTATGAAAAGAATAGAAGAAAAAATTTATCCTGTTAAATCCGCGAAGCGGAGTCCCGATAAACCGGGACTATTTAACAGGGTTAACAAAATATTAGCAGACGTTCGCCCTAGCCTTCAAACGGACGGCGGTGATGTTGAGTTGAAATCCGTTAAAGATGGCGTAGTAGAGTTAAAAATAAAAGGCGCCTGTCAAGGCTGCCCAATGGCTTATCTTACTTTTGGCTCTGGCATTGGCCAGCGGCTAAAAGAAAAAATTCCAGAGATTAAAGCAGTGAAGTATTAGAGGAGAAGATATAATAATATAAAAAATATTACACCACCAAGCTGAATAGGAATCACATATTTCCCAGGCAAATAAACCGGTTTATAAAATATGCCATGCACCCAATTATGGAATTGTTTGTATTTATCCGTGACGGTATTTTTAATTTTAAAGAGTTCTGCCACGGCCCAAACATAATCTGGCAGCAGTGTGCCCGTAACTCCGGCGACGACTGGCATATTAATTTTTAACTTATCGGTATATATTAGAATTAAAATAATTGATAAAAAGAGAAATAAATCCAAACTTGCTTCTAAAACAAATTTTTTCATTTTTTCTCCCCTGCCATTGTCTTGCCAATTATGTATCTCAAGACTGTCATGCGGTATAGCATCTAAAATAAAATGGGAGACTACGCCCAAAATAAAAGCGATTACTGGATTATTTGTTTGGCTGCCGATTAGCACTCCTGATAAACCATGAACAACTTGGTACATAAAATAATAGATTAAATATCTTTATTATTAATATTATAGATTATTTGATAAGTTTTAACAATATACACGCACTGGCTATTAGATTTGGGTATATTTTAAATTTAAAAGGGGACAGTTTTGACTAAATCATTATTTTTACTGTATATTCAAACTAATGCTAAGGTTGTTCGTTTATTTTTAAATTAGGCGGGGTAGCTCAGTTGGTAAGAGCGTGGCACTCATAACGCCAAGGTCGTGAGTTCGATTCTCACCCCCGCTACCAAGTCAAGCCGTGGTGGCGGAATAGGTAGACGCGCAGGTCTCAAAAACCTGTCTGCTTTAGCAGGTGAGAGTTCAATTCTCTCCCACGGCACCAGTAAGGAAAAGTCAAATTTCGTTGGTTCGCCTCGCTTCGCTCGGCGACCAAATTGTAGGGGGTTTTGGGCAAAAAAATCAATTGGCGGTTTTGTAAAATGTGGTTCGAGCCGATATTTTTAAGAAATGTTGTCATTTCTTTTTTGTTTTCGGTTTTTACCAATTTTGTGGCTTGATTAAGAGATAAAACGAACTCACGAGCCGGTTCGAGCCAAGACAACCCTTTTTGTTCAAAGTCAGTTATTTTTTCATGCAACCTCACTTTTTGCGATAACAATTCCTGCTTTTTTGCGGAGTATTCCTCCGTGGATAAAGCGTCAGCTAAATATATATCAAGTAGTTTCCCTAATTTTATCTCTACTTGTTTTAATTGTTCTTTCAAACTTTCAACTTTTGATTGTGTCTGTTGTTTTGCTTTTTCTTGTTCTGCCTCTAACGCCGCCAAAACTTTCTCGGTGTCTTGGCTCGACAAAGAAACTTTCTGAAGAAAAGATTTAACTTGCTCGCTTAAAAGTTCTTCTCGTAAATAATGCTTTTCTTGGCACAAACCTTTCTTTTTGGTGCAACGATAATAATTGTGTCCCTTCTGAATTTCAGCGGTTATGCTCGCTCCGCAAGAAGCACATTTTAACAAGCCGAGAAAAGCAAAGTTATGTTTTCTGACTTCTTGCACTTTTCCTCGCTTACTCATCACTTCTTGGCATTTATCAAAAAGTTTCTTTGAAATTATTGGCTCGTGCTGTCCCTCAAAAATTTCCCCGCGATATTTCATTAAGCCGATGTAAAAGGGATTGGTTAAAATTTTTTGAACATTGCTGATGACAATTTCTTTTCCAAGATTTCCACGCAGGCCTTTTTCTTTACACCAATTTGCGAGAGATTTAAGAGTATATTTGCTGGTGGAATAAAGCTCAAAAAGTTTTTTCACCTTGCCTGATTTCTCTTTGTCAATATCAATCATTCTCGTTTTAGGATTGTTCAAATAGCCCACTGGCGCCCAGCCGGGCCAAACGCCATTGCGTATTTTCTGCCGCAAACCTCTTTTTACATTCTCTCGCAAATTGTCTACAAAATATTTTGATTGGCCAAATGCGATATTCAGCATAAATAATCCTTGCGGTGTTGGTTCAAACCAAAAGGTGGGAAATTTGAGGGACTTAATCAAGCCGCGATCAACGAAGTGAATGATTTTGCCACCGTCAACGGAATTTCTTGCGAGACGATCCGGATGCCAACTAATTATTCCGTCCGCCTTTCCTTTTTCGATCAATGACAACATTTCGGCGAATTTTATTCGCCCAGGTTCTTTGGCAGTTTTTGCCTCGCAGAGCGAGGCGATAATTTCAAGTTTTTCTTTGGCGGCAAATTCTTTTAATTCAACAAGTTGAGCCTCAATACTTAAAATCTGCCTGTCATCTTCTTCAGTGCTCTTGCGAGCGTAAATAATGTATTTCATATTATCTCCTTTGGTTAGTTAATAATGATTTGAAAAAAATTTTCTTTTACTTTGTATTTAATTCAAAACAAAACCGCCAATTGATTTTTTTGCCCAAAACCCCCTACAATTTGGTCGCCGAGCGAAGCGAGGCGAACCAACGAAATTTGACTTTTCCT
>PFHP01000030.1:0-510 GCA_002782365.1 Candidatus Kuenenbacteria bacterium CG_4_8_14_3_um_filter_39_15
TTTTTGCCTAAACCTTTTTTCTCCAGCCACCTAGTCATTTTTTCTTTAAACTCCCTGGTAGTTAATCCATTAAACTCACCAGAATTTATTGCCATGCCTTCACCTTCAAAACACTCCCTTAATTTTTGATTCTTAATTCTTAATTCCTGATTATTAATGGGCTTAACCACCTCAATTACCGGCAGACCATATTTTCGAGCAAACTCATAGTCACGTCCGTCATGACCTGGCACGGCCATAATCGCTCCCGTGCCATAGCCCATCATCACATAATCCGCCACCCAAATCGGTATTTCTTTTCCAGCTACTGGGTTAATCGCTTTTATCCCTTTTAACTCAACTCCCGTTTTTTCCTTATTTAAATCAACTCTTTCTAAAGTAGTTTTTTTCTTGGCTTGATTAATATATTCTTCAACTTCCAGATAATTTGTTAATTGATTTTTAATTTTAGATATTAATTCATGTTCAGGAGCGATTACCATGAAAGTCGCTCCAAATAAAGTATCAGGA
>PFHP01000030.1:620-5045 GCA_002782365.1 Candidatus Kuenenbacteria bacterium CG_4_8_14_3_um_filter_39_15
ACTTGCCTATCCAATTAATCTGCTGTGTCTTGATGCGCTCCAGATAATCAACCTTATCCAAATCGTCAATTAAGCGGTCAGCGTATTTTGTGATTTTTAGCAACCACTGCTCTTTCTCTTTCATTACTACCTCGCCTCCACAGCGCTCGCATGCGCCGTTGACTACTTCTTCGTTGGCCAAGCCAATTTTACAACTGATACACCAGTTGATGTTTTCTTTTTTCTTATAGGCCAGCCCCTGTTTAAAAAGTTGCACAAAAATCCACTGCGTCCATTTATAATATTCTGGGTCAGTCGTGGAAAAAACGCGCGACCAGTCAAAAGAAAAACCAGATTCTTTTAGCTGCTTGGTAAAAGTCTTAATATTTTTGGCAATTGAAATCTGCGGTTTCACCCCAACCTTGATGGCGTAGTTCTCCGCCGGCAAACCAAAGGCATCAAAGCCGATCGGATAAAGGACATTATACCCCGCCATTCTTCTTTGGCGGCAAATTATATCCATGGCCGTATTGGAGCGCAAATGCCCGGTATGCAAACCGTCGCCTGACGGATAAGGAAATTCAATCAAGCCGTAAAATTTTTTTTTGGTATTATCTTCTTTCACCTCAAAAACCTTATTCTTATCCCAGAACCCTTGCCACTTTTTCTCTATTGTTTTGTGGTTATATTTAACCATATGTTTTAGTACTTTAATAATTTATATCTTACCATTAAAGCCTTTACAAATCAACTTAAAAAATTGCTTAATATTTACTGAATCCTATTTATCTGCTACTCTATATATCAGTGCGAAACAACTATGCCTAAGACCCTAAAAACAATATTTAATGGCTTATGGCAGGTATTCTTCAAGCTGTTACTTGTACCGATCTACAAGTTCTTTTTATTTTTTAAGAAACTAGCCCAAAAATACCTGATTCATAACCCTTACCTGTCGGCTCCGCAAATTAAAAAAACTTTAAAACAAAATTATTCGGCCCACCTTGTCATTGCCCTGATTTTTATTTTTGTCCTGATCAATAATCTTGCTACCCGAGAAACATACGCCGAAGAATTTAATAAAAACAGCATTGTTGCCCAACTCCTTATTACTGACACTGGGCAAGAAATTATTGAGAGATCTCCTAGTTTAACCAACATCGCCGAACTGCCTAAAACAGAATCGGTGATAAACCAGCTGGCCGCTCTGGAAATAAAGAATAAAAATTCTGGCCAGCCGGATAATGCCAATCAAACTACTGATCAGATTGCCCTTTCCCAAGGCGGCCAAGCATTAATCCAGCCGACTGCCACGCCCTTTGGAAACGATACTAATAATGAGGATTCAACTGCCGCGCCAGTAAGAAAAGAAATTCAAATTTACCTTGTCCAATCAGGCGATACGATCTCTGGCATTGCTAAAAAATTTGGCATTTCTATCAACACTATCCTTTGGGAAAATAACTTATCACTTTCAAGTTACATTAATCCCGGCGACAAATTAAATATCCTGCCGGTTACCGGTATTGCCTATGTCATTCAATCGGGCGATACTCTTAGCGCCATCGCCAAAAAGTACGGCACAACTATTGAAAAAATTCTTGCCTCTAATAATTTAGAATCGGCCGGCAGCATCAAAGCCAGACAAAAAATAATTATCCCTGACGGTCAATTGGGCTATAGCGCTCCGGCTCGCACCAGAAGCATTTATGCCTCAAGTTCCGGCGCCCTTTCAGCTAATAATTTTCTCTGGCCGTCAAACTCAAAAAGAATTACTCAATATTACAGCTGGCGCCATTTGGCCATTGATATCGGCGCTCAACTTGGCACGCCGATTTACGCTGCGCGCGCCGGCCGGATTGAACGGGCCGGCTGGTCAACCGGTTATGGCTATAATATTATTATCAATCATGGCGGCGGCGTTAAAACCCTTTACGCTCATGCTTCAAAACTGTATGTCCAGCATGGCGATCAAGTTGAACAGGGGGAAATCATCGGCGCCATTGGTTCCAGCGGCTGGTCCACCGGCCCGCATGTCCATTTTGAAATTATTATTAATGGCAGCAAAGTAAATCCTTTAAGCTATTTATAGAGCTTGAATTTTACTCTATTTATGATAAAATTAAGTTATGATTAAGCAATCAAAAGCAAAATTAGACAAAACTCTATTTTGGGATATAGACATTAATGATCTTGATTTTAAAAAAAATACACGGTTCATAGTGAGCCGAGTCTTGCAATGGGGGGATATGGAAGATTATCAGCAAATCAAAAAATATTATGGTCTGTCCAAGATAAAGAATATCGCGCCTAAAGTAAAATATTTAGACAGAAAAAGTCTAAACTTCTGGAGTCAAGTTTTCAATATACCAAAAAATAAATTTCTATGTTTCAAAACACACTTGAACAAAAAACAAAGCGCGTTTTTAGCGCGCTAGCCAAAGCAGGCGTTGCCCAAGACTTCTATTTAGCTGGCGGCACTGCTCTGGCTTTGCAATTTGGCCACCGCCAGTCAATCGATCTTGATTTCTTTACGGCCAAAAATTTCTCTTTAAACCAACTAAAAAATAAATTAAACAAACTAGGTAAATTCCAATTAAGGTCCGAGGACGAAGGCACTCTGCATATTATCTTAAGTGGCGTGCTAATCAGCTTTCTGCGCTATCCATATCCACTGCTCTACAAAAAAAATAAACTAGACAATATTTCTCTGGCTGATTGGAAAGACATTGCCTGTATGAAAATTAGCGCCATTTCAGATCGCGGCAGTAAAAAAGATTTTGTTGATCTATATTTTATTTTACAAAAAATCTCACTCCCTAGTCTCTTAAAATTATTTAATAAAAAATATAAAAATATTGACTATAATAAAACTCATATTCTAAAAAGTCTTATGTTTTTTAATGATGCTGACAAAGAACCTACCCCCAAAATGCTCCAAAAAACATCTTGGCCGGCTATTAAGAAAAAAATCCACGATATTGTCCTAGCATATACCAAATAACGCATTTCAAGAACAATCACCCAATCAAAAATATTCCCGCGGCCGCGGGAGTATTTTTAAAATTCCAGCAAATTATATATAGTTTCGTGGTGATTATCCAGCACCTTCATCGTTCCCGGAGTTATTTTCTTTTTCTATAAATTTAAAAGTGGAAAGGATCTGTTTGAATAATTTTTCAGCTTCCCCTAATGATGTTTTGGAAGAATCAAAAATATTGAAGTTCATCAAAAATATCTCCTCGGCGCCAACTAAATAAACAGTTGGGCTTGGACCGCCTTTTATTGCATTAACATCATTAATATAATAATATCCTTCACCTCCGATAATAGAAATTTTGAGATATTCTCCATTGGTCAATCTTCCCAAATAACTATTCCTGTCATTTATCGAACCGTCAGCATTAACACCATAAGCTACCTTAACTATTTGAATATTGTCTTTATTAAAACAATCTCCCTCACAAATAGTTTGCCCACCACCAGTTGTTTTCCAGTTCTTTGGATATTTAAACTCAAACCCATATTCACTATTTGTATACATCTGCCAATCAGCGGTTTCGTCAGTAAATTTGAAAGTGGAATCAATTAACTTAATAGTATCTTGCCATGTTCTCCCGTCTGATAAATCAATTGAATATTGGCCGATGCTGAAAAATAAAAATTTATTGCTATCGGGTGTGGTATAAAAATATCTAATACCGTTAGTCATCTCATACCCGTCGGGACAATATCCGCTACTAAACCACGGCCCATCGCTTGTAGTATTAAAAGGATAGCTCAACTCCGCGGTTGTGGCACCATTTTTGGTGTTATATTTAGTGGTACTCTCATCAACTGAACAATCTTTATAATTACTGAGTTGAAAATGTTTCTCAATTGCAGTCTTTAATGTATCTACTCTGTCTTTTTCAAAAATTTCAACTGATTGGCCGCTTTCAGGGGAAGATCCCGCCCAATAAACATAAACCTTATTATTCTCTTGCTTAACAGCTATACTATTGTTTCCATATTTATCCGGATAACAAAATGATATGCCTAAATCTTCGGAAATAAATTTATGGCCAGAGCCACAGCCATCCGCAGTGTTGGTGGCGCCTACTTGATTTAAATCTGAATTAGTAATCCCCAAGGCCAGTTTTCTAAATAAGCTCATCAAATTCCCCCAAGTAACTTCCCATCTTTTGCCATTCTGATCAATATACCAGATCCGGCCTTTGTCTTGGACTTGTAATAACAATCTACCCTTTAATTTGGTGGCTAAATTATTATCTATCTTAAATCTGCCTTGGTTTGAACCAGGAATATATGGACTAAAGCCGCTTTGTAATTCTTGTCTGTCTGTATAGCCATCGCCATCACTGTCTTGGCTGGAACTAATGCTGTCTAAATCAGCTGGAATTTTAATTAAATCAGCATTGGTAATGCCTAAAGCCAACTTTTGGA
>PFHP01000004.1:0-343 GCA_002782365.1 Candidatus Kuenenbacteria bacterium CG_4_8_14_3_um_filter_39_15
CAAATTTTTACCTATTAAATATCTGAAAGAATTTACCAAAACTGCCACTTTTTTTTAGGCTTTGTTTAATTTTATCACGCGCCAAGTTGGTCTGCACTTTATTGAGCCATTCCTCTGAAGGTTTAGCTCTTTTTTTATCCACTAAAATTTCCACCATATCTCCGCTTTTGAGTTCAGCCAAAAGTGTTGCCATTTTCCCGTTAATTTTAGTTCCGCCGGCATGGTCGCCGATATATGTGTGGATATGATAAGCAAAATCAATCGGGATTGAGCCTTCTGGCAAATCTATGACATCAGCCTTGGGCGTAAAAACAAAAATGCGGTTCTTAAAAAAATCCATTTT